>JAGWRH010000239.1 GCA_028876695.1 Acidobacteriota bacterium
AGGACGAAGATTTCCTTTCCATCCCCCGCGTCCGCGTTATCCGCGTATAGGTCCGGGCCGCGCGCATCAAATCTTCAGAAAGATTTCGCGGGAGCCTTCGACCGTCAGCTTGGTCACCGAACTCACCCGGTCGCTGAATTGCGCCAGCGTCGATAAATCGCTCGAACCCACATCGACCAGCACCGCGAAAATCGAAAATTGCATCTCGTCCTTGCGCCGCTTCAACTCCGCCAGCCACTCGGGCGCCACCTGGCATTCGCCGTCGGTAATCACCACGATATCGCCGCGCTTGAGCTTCTTGTCCTCAATCAATTCGATCGCCGCATCGATCGGCGCCTGAAAATCGGTGCCGCCGCCGGGAAAGTACTCGGCCAGTTCGATCACCTTCGGCAGTTCCGGTTGATAACGCCGCTCGCGATTCAAATCGATCACCCGCATGCTGTCGGGCCCCGACGAAAACAGCACCGCGCGAAACAGCCGGCGCTGCCGCCGCGCGATATCCATCAGGGTCAGACTAACCGCCTTCGCCCACAACTCCTTGTCCCCCTGCATCGACGAGCTCACATCGATACACACGATCATAGGACCCTTGCCCTTTTGTTCGTCATCGCGCAGCCGGTACTGGAGCACCGCCCCTTCGAGCAACCGGCGATGGAAATCCGCGCGCAGTTGCGGATGATGCAGCGCGATCAGCTCCGACGGGATCAACCGCCCGAGGTCCGCCCCGCGTTCGATGTCGTAGGCCTCCGCCACTCCACGGTCGAGAGTCTTGCGGCGCAGCGCGCGCGCGTCCTGCTTGAAGCGCCCGACCAGCCGCGCGAGTTCCCCGAGCTTGCGATTGCGCGCCAGCCGCCGTCCGAGTTCCAACCGCTCGCCCGCCGAAAGCCGCCCGCCCTGCCCAAATTCGAGGCTGAAATCGTGGCTGTCCTGCGCCACGCGATCGATCTCCTCGGCCAGTTGCGCGCTGCGCAATTGCATCCGCTTGAGCTCGCTTTGGTCGCTATGCCGTAGCTGGTCCTCGAACATCCGCGCCTTCTGATTCAGCCGCGCCTCCGCCACCCGCGTCGCGCGCTCGGCCGCCTCCTTCAGTTCGTCGATCTTCTTTTGCAGATCGTTCTTTTCCGCGTTCTGCTGCGGATCGTCGCCCGGAATCTTTTCTGCCGCGTCGGCTTCTTGCTGATTCTGCTCCGACAACTCGACCGCGTTCTTCAAGGCCGCCGCACTCTCGGCCAGGCTTTCCTCCTGATGTTTCAGGTCCCACAAATCGAGCATGTCGCGCCGGTTAACCAGCTTTTCCGATCGCACCAGATCCAGCACCTGCTCGCCCAGCACCAGCGCCGCGATTACCGCCTTGTCCTCCTCGAGCAGCGTCCGTGCCTTGAGCATCTCGAAGCCCGCCGACGGAATCAGCCGCTCCAGGATGGTGCGGTTGAGCACGGCGCTGCGCCGCACCGCGTCGGGCTTGAGCCAGACCAGGTTGTATTTGAATAGCCCGAGGAAAAGGTCGTGCAGCAGCGCGCCGAAGTCCGGCACCAGCCGCTCGCCCGACTCGACCAGCGCACCAATCGTCGGCGCCGTCAGCCCCAACTCCGCCCACGCCCGCCGATCGTAGCTATCGCTCTCGATCCACGACGCATTGTCGGGCACCACCGGGATATGCGGCGTACGCGGTTTGATAATCTTGCGCTTGCGCGCCATCTGTACCTTAGTGCGCGGTCCCCGCGCGCAATTCATTTGTTGAGGAACGCAAAACTATTATTTTCACTGAAACCTCACGAGGTTTCAGACTTCCCTTTCAACAAGATGCGGGCTACGCCCTCAGACCCCCCGTAATAGAACGACACTCGCGTCGCGCGGGTGGACGGCCAAGTCTCCGCAAGAATCGCTTTCCAATCAAAGCGTAGCAAGCCGCGATGCACGGCAAC
>JAGWRH010000240.1 GCA_028876695.1 Acidobacteriota bacterium
AGCGCCTGCAGCGATTCCTGATGCGAAGGAACCTCGTCGAGGACTGCCTGATAGGCGGCGACCGCTTCGCGGAGCTTGTTCTTCTCCAAGCTTCGCCGGCCGCGTTCGAGGTTTTTGCTGGCTTCGGATGCCATCTGTACGGGGAGTTCGTGCGGCGAACCGCCAGCGGGACCGGAGGATTCCGCGCGAACTGGAATCTCAACTATATAACGGAGCCGCGAAGCCCCCGGCATTCAATTCGAGGCGATGTGCCGAAATCGGCTCTGCGGCCGCTGCGCCTAAGCGTGCCGGGTGGTGCGTTAACCAGGCCGCTGTCGCGGATACGTGCTCACCCGTTCGCGCATGGTACGCAGTGAAAGTCCGCTGCGGAATAGCGCGGCGAACCCGAAAAACACGAATGGAAGGGTGAGCGCAATGAAAGCGAAGATGGAAAATCCCGTCGCGTGGTTGTGCTCCACCTGGAAGATGCTGAGCCCGAGCACGCAAAAGAACTGATACGACCCGACGTTTGCCGGAGCATTCGGAAGCGAGACGCCGAGGTTAATGACCAGCAGGACCACCATCGCGGCCATGAACGAAAGGTTCAAACCGTAGGAGTGCATCAGCACCCACAACGCCAATGCCTGTGAAAACGGAATCAGCAGAGACACCGCCAGAGCGGGATAAAAACTCGGCGCCGTCCCCATTGCGTGCAGCACGATCATCGCCTGCATCACGCGCCCGGGCACCCGCCGCCCGCCGGGTTGTTCGGAATTCGCTTTGTCACGCCCTAGCCGGAATTCGATGTACAAAACGACGGCGACGACTGCGATCAAGAGCGCGAGAATCGCGATGCCGAGTGCGTCAGCGGCCCGATCGAAGCGTCGAATCGCAGGCGACGGTCCATAACCAGGCGGAGGCTGCACCAGCAGAGAAACGATGCCTAGCCCGGCCGTGGCGATCACGAGATCCACGAATCGCTCCACTCCGACCGAACCGATCACGCGCCCCAGCGTGATTTCCTCGGAGTTCGAGAGCAGATAACTGCGCAGGAATTCGCCGGGTCGCAGCGGAAAGACCAAGTTGGCGAAAAGCCCGGCGAAAACCGCGCGCGTGGACCGGCCGAGCCGTACTTTGCCGAAAGGGGTGAGCAGAAGTTTCCAGCGCAGCGCTTGAAAACCATAGCTGACCACGTCCAGCACCATGCCCACCAGCACCAGCCGCCAATTGGCGTTGGCCATGTCGTGGATCGCCCGCACGACGTGAAAATCGCGCAAGACCCAGATCAGCGATCCAATCGCGACGGTGTAGCCGATGATCCGCAGCAGCAGCGAGCGCTTTCGGACGATGAACTTGAGCAGTTTGATCAACGCGATCGTACCGCGAGGACCGCATCTGGCCGGCGGAAACGGGTGCGAGGCCGGTCCGAGTCGCGGAGCAGGATGGCTGAGGCGGCGGCAGAAAAGCACGTTTCGATTGGAGGGCTGATGGCGACCAATTCGAGTCCCGCCGTGCGGCATCGCCTGCGCATCCGAATCCCCCTGTATGCAGCTGACGCCGGAAGGACCCGGTCCGGCGGCGCGCTCCGCTGCCTCTGCCGAAAGTGCAGGCCGGGATCCCGGCTGGTAGACGGAACGCAGCGATTCCGCACCCGGAAAATTCCCGAAACCCGCTACAGCCTACGACATTGAGGCTTCCGCAGGCAATCCGGGATTGTCATTGCCGTGAAGTGGTCCTGCATCCTCAGCCCGCGGACGGTCGAAAGGCGTATAATCGGTTCGTATGACACTGCGCATTTCCGCCGATCCCCCTGCCTCTCTCGAAACCATCGGATGAAAACGGCTCAAGCTGTAAATCGCACCGAACGCGTTCTTCTGGTCGGCGTCGCAATGAAGGCCCGGGCGCGTCTGCCGGGCACGGATGCGGGGGCGCTGAGCCGCGATTCGATGGCGGAGCTCAGAGAACTCGCCGAAAGCGCGGGTGCGGAGGTGGCGGGCGAACTCCTGCAAGTGCGGGAAGCGCTCGATCCGGCCACCCTGGTTGGGCGAGGAAAATTAGAGGAGATTCGCGCCGAGGCTGAGTCGCGACGGGTTCCGCTCGTAATCGTCGATCACGACCTGACTCCGGTACAGCTGCGGAATATGGAAAAAGTCACGGGGAAGCGCGTGATCGATCGCACGCAGCTGATCCTCGATATCTTCGCCACTCACGCCCATTCCCGCGAAGGCCAGCTGCAGGTGGAACTGGCGCAATTGAACTACCTCCTGCCGCGGCTTTCCGGCCATGGTGAAGCGCTCTCCCGGCTCGGCGGCGGCATCGGAACGCGCGGACCCGGCGAGCAGAAGCTGGAGTCCGACCGCCGGAAGATTCGCGAGCGCGTTCGCAAAATCCAGCAAGCTATCGAGACTGTTCGCAGCCAGCGCGCCACGCGCCGCCACGCGCGCCAGGCGGTACCGCTTGGGATGGTGGCGTTCGTCGGGTACACCAACGCGGGGAAATCCACGCTGTTTAATGCACTGACGCATGCGGACGTACTCACATCCTCGAAAATGTTCGCCACCCTCGATCCCACCATTCGCGCCATCCGCTTGCCTTCGCGGCGGCGCGTTCTGTGCTCGGACACGGTGGGATTCGTGCGCGATCTTCCGCCCGGGCTGATCGCGGCGTTTCGCGCAACGCTCGAAGAGGTGCAGGAAGCTGCGCTGCTCGTTCATGTGACGGATATTTCGAATCCGCGCCATGCCGAACAGGACGCCGAAGTGCTGAAAGTGCTCGGCAGCCTCGATGTCCTCGACCGGCCCCGCGTGCATGTGCTGAACAAAATCGACCGCCTCTCGGAAGCGGAAGTCAGCGAGCTACGGGACTTCAACGGCCGCGGTCAGCCCGTCGTCTTAACTTCGGCGGCCACCGGTGAAGGCCTTCGCGACCTGCTCGAGCGAATTGACGATGCGATGTCGCTCGATCCCCTGGTGCGCCTGCGCTTGCGCCTGCCCCTTTCCGATGGCAGGCATTTTTCGCTCGTTCAGGCGCAGGGACGGGTGCTCCATTCGCAGGTCGTAGATGGACACATGCTGCTCGATGCCGAACTGCCGCAATCGGCCGCGCGCGGGCTGCACCGCTTTGCGTTGGATTAGACCCTAGGTATCCAGCTTGAAACGCGGAGTTTTCACGGCCACCTGCACGGATTCGTGGTTTCCGGCCTGGGCCAGACGGTGCTCGATTTGGCCTTTGCTGTGGAAAATTCTGTGGAAAATATCGCCCGGTCCAGAGCTGCGCTCGAAGGTCGCGAAAGCCGTGGCGCCCCCCTCCCGAGCCTTTCAGCTTATGTAAGTCATTTGTAATCATCCAGTTGCGAGAAGATTCTGTGGCGGGGCGCTCGCTTCAATAACGATATTCCCGAATCCACAGCCTCGGCGCGATTTTGCACAAAATTGAAGCAGGTCGCTCGCTAAAAGTTACTATTCACTGGAGTTATCGAACTAGTATTCGGTTCGCACGCCTGACCTTTACGCCCACCCGACACCCGCCCGCCCGTGACGTTGACTGTCGCCAACCGCCGGGACTATAGTGACGAGAGTTGGTCTTTGGCGGCCGTGGACATGAGCGCCCTAACCTCCCGCACAGATAGCGACATGAACCTGCCGAACAGCCTCACCATTCTGCGCATTTTTTTCGTACCGCTTCTCGTTGTTGTCTTGCTTACGCGCCAGCCCAACTGGAATTTCTGGGGCTTGCCGATCCATTTCGAGGTTTGGGGCGTCCTGATTCTTCTGATGGCCGCAGCCACCGACGTGATGGATGGTTACATCGCGCGGAAGCGGCGCGAAATTACCACGCTCGGCATTCTGCTCGATCCCGTCGCGGATAAGCTGCTCATCTCGGCGGCATTCATCTCGCTGGTGTGGATGCATCTGATGCCGGCGTGGATGGCGGTCGTGATTATCGGCCGCGAGTTCATCGTGATGGGCCTGCGCGAGATCGCGTCGGTCGAGGGCCTGGTGATTCCGGCGACCGCCCTCGGCAAAAGCAAAATGATCTTGCAGGTTATCGCCGGCGGGGCCGTGATATTGACGGCGAATCATCCGGCTCTCATGCCGCTCGGAACCGGGCTGCTGTGGCTCGTGGTGCTCAGCGCCGTCGCGTCGGCGATTCACTACTTCGGAATGTTCTGGGGACAGATCACGCTCCGCGTCGAGCAGCGACGGCGCGAAGCTCAGGCCGCGAGCACGGTGATTCTGAAGCCCAAGGAAAATCCGCAGGATGTGCCCACTCCCTAAGGAACAAAAGCAGCTTTTGCTGGAGGTTGCGCGCTCTGCGATCATCGACGCCGTGCATGACGCCGCTTCGGCGGCTGTGTCTTCCTCCGATGTGGATTCGTTCCTTGCTCCAGGCGCGTTTGTCACGCTGCATCGGCGCCGCCGCTTGCGCGGATGCATTGGGCAAATCGCCGCTCCGCAGCCGATCGTGCCGCTGATCGCATACTGCGCGCGCGCGGCCGCGCTCGAAGACCCGCGTTTTCGGCCCGTGGAGCCGCGCGAGATTCCGGAAATTGACATCGAACTTTCGATCTTGTCGGCCCTCGAACCGGTCAGGCCGGAGCGCATCGAAATAGGCCGGCATGGCCTGATGGTCACGCGCGGCTCGCGCAGAGGCGTCTTGCTGCCCCAAGTTCCCTTGCAATTCCGGTGGGACGCCGCGCGATTTTTATCGGAGACTTGCTCGAAAGCGGGGCTGGATCAAACGGCGTGGCGCGACGCAGACACGCGCATCGAGGCTTTCACAGCTGAAGTATTTTCTGAATCCGAGCTGCTCTTGCCGGCTGTCGCGGTCGTCGATTCCCCCGCGGGAGGTCCGGGCTACTCCAGTTCGACGTAATCGCCGGGATAAATTTCCGTCAAGCTAAGCGTGATCAGCACTGTGGATGAATTCGGCGCGGTGCGCAGCACCACTCCCTCCCCGATGCTTTCCCGAGGCATGTTGTTCCAGTTCCACTTCTTCGGAACGCTGCCAAATCCCAGGATGTGAACGTCCTTTACGCCCATGCCGAACTCTTGATCGAACGCATAGCGCGGCGTCTGGTAAACCGTCTCATGCTGCGTCCCCTGGTAACGGAAGATGCGGAAGTAATCGCCCACCCGGACGCCCTGCCCGGTTCCCAAGTTCACGTACGCAACATCCTGGTTGCCCATGGCCGCAATAAAGTTCTTCCCGGTGATCACCATCGCC
>JAGWRH010000241.1 GCA_028876695.1 Acidobacteriota bacterium
ATGGCGCCAAAATTAAATCGCTCGATGAAAATTCGATCGCGCACATCCCTGGCGCGCGTATGCTGCGCAAAGGCGACTTCGTGGGCGTCGTCGCCTTTCGCGAATGGGACGCGATTCGCGCCGCGCGCGACCTGAAAATCGAGTGGGACTTGCCCGAGACGCTGCCCGGCAGCGACAACGTGTATGCCGCCATGCGGGGCGAGCAAGCGATTGATCACGTCGTGCTCCAGCGCGGCGATATCGAAGCGGCCTTTGCCGGCGCCGCGCCGAATCACATAGCTGCGGGCACATACCACGGTCCGTATCAGGCTCATGCCACTTTCGGACCCAACGGTGCGCTCGCGGACGTCCGCTCCGATACGGCGCTGCTGATCTGCTCGTCGCAGGACGTTTACACCACGCGCGGCACGGTGGCGCGTTTGCTCGGCCTGAAGCCGGAGCAGGTGCGCGCGCAGTATTACGAGGGGTCTGGCACGTACGGCCACAGCTGCTACGACGATGCGGCGCAAGCCGCGGCGATTCTCTCGCAGCTCGCCGGAAAACCCGTGCGGCTGCAATTCATGCGGTGGGATGAGCACGGGTGGGATCCGTATGGTCCCGCGCACGTGGGCGAAGTTCGCATTGCCGCGGATGCGAACGGAAAAATCATCGCGTATCAGTACGACGGCTGGCACCACAATTGGGCCGCCGTCGAATCGACCGAGCAGCTGGCTTTGGGCACCCCAGCGGCGGAATGGCGCCTGGGCATGGCGCAACAGGTCAACCCTTCGCAATGCGGCGGAATGTACAGCATTCCGAACATCAAGCTGGTGAACCATCAGGTGAACGGGCTGAAGTATCTGAAGGCGGCGTGGCTGCGTTCACCGCTCGATCTTTCGTTCTCGTTCGCATCTGAACAAACGATGGACGAGCTGGCGCGCATGCTGGGAATGGATGCGTATGCCTTCCGCCGCGCAAATATCGCCAACGAGCGCTGGCAAGGCGTTCTTGACGCCGTGGCGCGCGCCTCGAAATGGGAGCCGCGTCCGCCAGCCTCGCAATTGTCCGATGCGGCAATCGCCCGGGGGCGTGGAATCGCGCTGGGCACGCATCTCACGTCATATGGCGGAGCCGTCGCGGAAGTTGAAGTGAACAAAGAGAGCGGAGAAGTGGCCGTGAAGCATCTTTATGGCGCGATTGACGCTGGACTCGCCGTGAATCCCGCTTTTATCGAAAACCAGATCAGCGGGCAGCTGGTACAGGCCACGAGCCGCATGCTCAAGGAAGAAGTCACCTTCAACAAGACGAATGTCACTAGCCTGGATTGGAACAGCTATCCAATTTTACGGTTCGAGGAATGTCCTGAAGTTACGCCGATCGTCGTGCAGCAGCTCGATCAGCGCTCTACCGGCGCCGGCGAAGAGGTGATGGCCGCGGCCGCCGGGGCAATCGCCTGCGCATTTTTCGATGCTACCGGCGTGCGCATGACGGAGTATCCGCTTACGCCCAAGCGGGTGCTTCCGGCGCTGCATCGCTCATGAGAGCCGCGCACGAAAGCCCATGAAAGTTCACGCGGCCGTCGCGTACGAGGGTCAAACCCAGTTATCCATCGAGCATCTTGATCTCGGCGATCCTGGCCCGGACGACATTTTAGTCCGTATCGCAGGTTGCGGGTTGTGCCATACCGACGTGAAGGCGCTCGCCGGACGCATGGGAGTGCCGAAGCCCATTGTGCTCGGACACGAGGGGGCGGGGGTTGTCGAGCGCGTCGGCGAGCGCGTGGCCGGCATCAAGCCCGGCGATCACGTTGTTCTCACGTATGACTCTTGCGGAGTTTGCCACGCGTGCGCAGCCGAAAATCCTGCCTACTGCGCTCGAACCACCGCCCTCAATTTTAGCGACGGCCGATTTGGCGAGCCCGGTACGTTCACCAAGAATTCCGAGCTCGTGCACGGTCATTTCTTCGGCCAGTCGTCGTTCGCCGATTTTGCCATGGCCAAGCCGCGCAATGCCGTGGTTGTGCGCAAGGATGCGCCACTCGAAATTGCCGGCGTCCTCGGCTGTAGCGTTCAGACCGGTGCGGGCGCGGTGACGAATGCCCTTCAGCCGCCGGCAGGCAGCAGCATCGCGATTTTCGGGGTGGGTCCAGTCGGACTGAGCGCAGTCCTGGGGGCCGTCCTCCGTGGCTGCGCGCAAATCATCGCGGTCGACGTGCTTCCGCAACGCCTGGAACTGGCAAGAAAACTCGGCGCCACGCATGCAGTGCTGGCTGGTCCGGATATGAACCCTGCGAGCGCGATCCGCCGAAATTTTCCAGGAGGCGTGAACTACTCGCTCGATACGACGGGTCGCCCCGACGCCGCTCAGCACGCGATCGCCGCGCTGGCCCCGAAGGGGTCCTTTGGCTTCCTGACCATCCCTGCCGGCGGATTGCAGATCAATATGTCCACGGTTTTCTTACAGGGCTTGAGCGTCCGCGGAATCGTGCAGGGCGATAGCGTACCGCACAGCTTTATCCCGCAACTACTCGACTTTTTCCTGGCGGGCCGCCTGCCGTTTGACCGCTTCCTTACCCGCTACAATCTTTCGCAGATCAACCAGGCCATCGCCGATCAGGCTGAGGGAAAAGTTGCAAAACCAGTTTTCGTTATGTCGTAAAATAGCCGTGCTTTCAGCAAGCCTTTACGCACATGTGTTTTTCTGAAAAAACTGCCGATGCCGCGCTTCTTAATTCGTTTGATCTTGCCGATTGTTTGCGCCCAGCTCGGCGCATTCGGCGTTCATACGATTCGGGCGCAGGACCTGCCAGCCACCCCCTCCGCGAGATCCGCAACTGAAGCCCTAAATCTACCCGACAGCATGGTATTCGACGGGCCGGGCGCAACGGGCGACGCTTCGCAAGACGGATCATCCGCCGCGGAGCAAACGCCGGCGCGATCAAACGGCAGCGAGGTCCTGACTCTGTTTCCGCATTCGAATGCGAGCCGCTACTGGGTTTCCGGGCAAGCCAATATCGTCTTTCAGTGGCATCCGTCGTTCCCAGCGGCGTATTCCGGATCGCAGAGTTTTCGCGCGACGGCCGAAAGCGGCACCTCAAAGGTTTACACTCTGTTCCTCGGATATGAACTTACGCCGACGACAGCGGTTTATCTCGATATCGAAAGCGCCGGCGGCACGGGGCTGAGCAGCGCCTTCGGCTTGGCGGGATTTACAAACCTCGACGTTGTGCGCAACCCGTCGCTTGGAGCGGCGCCCTATCTAGCGCGTTTGATGGTGCATCAGATCATCCCGCTTTCGAGCGAGCGCGCCGAAAATAGTCGCGATGAGTTGCATCTGTTCACATCCCTGCCCGCGCGG
>JAGWRH010000242.1 GCA_028876695.1 Acidobacteriota bacterium
CAAGGCCGAGGCCCAAACCGAACTGCCCGTGCTGTTTCGTGTCCGTGTCGGGGAATGGCGTCTCCTCGATAACGAAGACCTGTCGCGCTTATCCCAGGATGGCGCCAATCATGCTGTTTCTGAGGTTAAATCCAGAGGTCCCCTGCCGCTCCTGTTCAGGGATGAATCGATCGAGGAAGCGATGCGCTGGCTCGGCGATTGGCCCGTGGTTCCCGTAGTCAACCGCGCCGATCTGGGGCAATTGGAAGGCGTGATCACGTTCCCGGCTGTGCTCAAGGCCCTCCGCAAAGCCAAATCGCAAGCGGCGGAAGCCAAGTAGGTCGCCCAGCTGCCGAGAAGTTCCTTTATTTCACTTCCACCCGGCTATAGCCGCTATAGTACCTTTGTACCGAATGGAGGCGCCCGAATTGGCGCTAATGTGCTATTGGTCCGTTTTCAGCTTTTCTCGTATTCTGTCCCCGTAATCATGGAGATGACTCCAGTGTCCTTGAAAGAACGACGTTCCTCGCGCCGCTTTTTGATGCGCTTGCCCTTGATCGTCCGCTGGACCGATGAAGCAGTGGTTGGCGAAGCCGCCACTGAATCACGCGAAGTCAGTTCGCGTGGCCTGTACTTTCATCTGCCCAAAGGCCTGAAAAGCGGCTCGCCTGTTGAAATCGTCATGACCCTCCCGCATGAATTGACCCAGGCCGGCCCGGTTCGCGTCCGCTGCCTTGGACGCGTTTTGCGCAGCAACCAGGAAAATCCTGGCGAAGTCGGCGTAGCTGCGGCCATTGAGCGGTATGAGTTCATGCGCACCGGCGAATCAGCCGCCTAACGAGTTCTTGCCCAGACCCTGCGGAGATGGGTGAGAAAAGGCCGGGAGGCACGGGTCCCTCAGCCAGGCTTCCCGGCCGTTACTTTTGTCTCCGCGCAGTATCGCCGATTATCAGCAGATCGGCGCCATCCGCGTACACGCTTCCGAGTTGCTCCCTCTGCGCCCGCACGAGGTTTCCCAGTGAATAGGCGCGACCTTCGGCAGCCCGAATGGCAACGTCTACAGCCACCACATCGCGGAAAGTTCGGTTCGGATTTAATTTGCTGCGGTGATCACCGGGCTTGAACGTCCGGAACTATCGGCGCCTGGATTGACAGCTGGCGTGAGACCGCCGTATCAGCTCTGCCCGTTCTTTTCGGCCTCGTGATCGCCGTTAGCCAAGGTGCCGTTCTGGTGCGGTGCCCGCCAAGTGGCGGTTTTTAGGTTGATGCTCCGCTTAGTGATGTATGCATGTTCGAACATCAACCCGGACAATCGGTATCCTTCTCCGTTCTCCAACGCCTGGACGATCGCGTGATGCTGCCGGTGGGAGTACGAAAGCATATCGTACATGCGTCGCAGGTCTACTCGGTCGAACGCGATCGCATGCGCCCCCGCGAACGGAATAAGATTGTTCCGCTCCAGCGCATCGCTAATCACCTTGCTGCCGGCTCCCTGCACGATCAGCGCGTGGAACTGCTTGTTCATGTCGCCGTAGCGCTCTTCGTCTGATTCCACCAGGTGCCTCTTGGCGAAGATATCGTCACCTTCGCGCAAGCATTCGTAAAGCGATTGCATCACGCGCCGCGCCGGACCCTGCTCCGCGAGAATTCTCGCCGCCAAACCCTCCAAAACGCCGCGTACGTCGATCGCGTCCATGATTTCCAGCGTCGTGAACTCGCGCACCACGAAGCCGCGCGTGTCGAGCTGCGTCAGCATGCCTTCCTGCGCCAGGATGGGCAACGCCTCGCGCACCGGTGTTCGCGAAACGCCCAGCGCCCCGGCCAGCTCCACTTCGCGCACCCGCTGCCCGGGCACGAGCTGCCCCTGCAGGATCATTTCCCGAATGCGCACGATGATTCGCGAATTTTTACCGGCCATATTTCGCTCGAACGGCTGAATGGCCCCTGGTTTACCGTCGATTCACCGCGCATGTTATCAACTCCATCTGTTGGAGGCAAATTGTTCGCATGACGGCGCCGCCCTTGCATTTTTCGCGTTTTCCGCTTCGCGGAATGTATACAACTTTCGCTTGACACGTCTTTTGCGCCCGTATTAACTAACGCCCTGCCGCAGATTCGAGAATTCGCGCGTAAGGGGAGCACGGCCGGTCTCCACGCGCCGCTACGGCGGGTCGCGTCCTTGCGTCACCCCAGAATTCGCGTAGAATCGAACAACCGCGCCAGATCGGCCCCAAGAGTGAGGACATAGCCATGAGCTACAAGTACCCCGCAACCGGATATCATCACATTACCGCGTGCGCCGCAGGCGCGCAGGAAGACGTCGATTTCTTTACCACGATCGTCGGCCAGCGCCTCGTTAAACAGACCGTCCTGATGGACGGCAGCTTCCCGCATTACCACCTGTATTACGCCAATGCGAAAGCCGAGCCCGGTTCGGTGATGACGACTTTCCCGTACAGCCGTATCAAGGGCCGCCCCGGATCCGGGCAAGTCCAGGCGACCGCGTATTCGGTTCCCAAGGGCAGCTTGTCCTTCTGGCAGGGACACTTTAAGCGCCGAAAAATTGAAGCCGGTCCCATCGAAGAGCGCTTCGGACAAAAGTTCATTCGCTTCAAGCACCCCGCGGGGCTTTATTTCGAAATGCTCGAGGATAAGGACGACAATCGCGAAGCGTGGAGCACCGACGAAATTAATCAGTCCGAAGGCGTGCGCGGCTTTCACGGCCCGGTCCTTTCGGTTCGCGACATACCTGAACAAGAGACGTTTTTGACCGAGGCCCTCGGCTTCCGCAAAACGGGCGTCGAAGGGAAATACCACCGCTTCGAAATTGACTCGGGCGGCGCGAACAAAACGCTAACGCTCCTCCACGAGCCCGATCGCGCGCCCGGCAGCTGGACTTTCGGCGCCGGCACCGTGCACCACATCGCGCTGTGGGTCGAGGACGACGAAGCCATGGCGGCGCAAAAGGCTATCTACGAGGAGCTCGGTTATACCGATGCTTCCGAGATCAAGGACCGCTATTACTTCCATTCCATGTACGTCCGCTCGCCCGGGGGCATTCTTGTTGAGTGCTGCTGCAACGCCAACGGCGGTTTCGAGCGCGACGAGACATTTGACCAGCTTGGCCAGCAGCTGCACTTGCCGCCGTGGTTCGAAAATCGCCGCCAGGAAATCCTCGCGACGCTCGAGCCGGTCAAAGCGCCGGCCATCGCCACCGCGCGTGTCTGAACTCGCGCGGCGCGAAAGCGCGCTCGCGGGCCGATTTTTCGCGAGCTTGTAAAGGATTGCTGCACGATTGCTGCACCCTTGGCCGGTCCGAACGGAGCGATATCCAGATCCATGAAGCGTAGCGAAGAACGCATCCTCACAACGCACGTCGGCAGCATTGTCCGCCCTCCGCGCCTTCGTGAGCTCGCCGGCATGTCCATGACCTCGCCGTCTCCAGAGAACAAAAAGGAATTCGAGGATTCTCTGGCCGCGTCCGTCGCCGAAGTCGTGAAGCGGCAGGCCAAGTCTGGCATCGACATCGTCAACGACGGTGAATTTGGCAAGTCGAGCTGGTCGAACTACATCCTCGAGCGCATCTCCGGCTTTGAGCATCGCGATGCGCTCATGACGCCGCTCATTTGGCTCGGCCGCGACCTCCAGCGCTTTCCGGACGTCATGGAAGCCGAATTTCCCTGGGGCCTCGCTGGTGCGCCCGCGGACGTTTGCGTCGGTCCCATCAAGTACACCAATCCCACGCCCATGCAGCGCGACATCCGCAACTTGAAAGCCGCGCTGCGCTCCGTGAACGTCGAAGAGGCCTTCCTGCCGGTGGTCGCGCCTGCCAGCGCCGTTTGGAACGGAGTGAACGAGTATTACCGTACCGAAAAAGAATACGTGTACGCCATCGCCGATGCCCTGCGCGCGGACTATCGCGCCATTCACGAAGCGGGCTTCGTCCTTCAAGTGGACGACGCTGTGCTCGCCAACATGTACGACCACCTCGTGCAGCAAAGCCCCGAAAAGTACCGTAAATGGGCGGGGCTGCGCATCGAGGCGCTCAATCACGCGCTGCAGGGCATTCCCGAGGACCGTGTTCGCTATCACGTCTGCTTCGGCAGTTGGCATGTCCCGCATCTCGCCGATGCGCCGCTCGACGAAATTCTTGGATTCATTCTCAGCGTTCGCGCGGGCGCCTATTCCATTGAAGCGGCCAATCCGCGCCACGAGCACGAATGGCGCGTTTGGGAAACCACCAAGCTGCCGAAAGGAAAAATCCTGATCCCCGGCGTGGTTACGCATCACACCATCACCGTCGAGCATCCGCGCGTAGTCGCGGACCGCATCGTGCGCTTCGCGCGCCTGGTTGGCCGCGACAACGTCATTGCCGGCACCGATTGCGGGTTCGCGCAGGCATCTTTCGTGGTTCGCCAGCAGCCGTCCGTGATGTGGGCCAAGTTTGAGACGCTCGCCGAAGGCGCGCGCCTCGCCTCCGCCGAGCTTTGGCCACGGAAAACGCCCAAGAATACGAAGACCGCCGCCCGCGGCAACGGCACCAAGCCCGCCAAATCGGCCAAGCGCGCAAAACCCGCTCGCTCATCGCGCTAAGGTTTGAACGTGGCCGTCCGGAGCGCGCTTCTGGGGTCCCGAAACGCACCGCATTTTGGAGTCGGAGCCCCGCAGTAGTTGACTGGCGGCGATACCCGGAACTGCCATACGAATAGAGACAACTCTAAGTTGCTGAAAACAAAAGCCCGGCTCTGTTCCTACCCGGAACTCCTCGCTTCAAACACTCTTGCGCTTGCTTTTCACTCCAGGAGCGGTCAGAAGATTAAGTCATCTGAAATGACAATTACCGCACCCGGCTCGGTTCTCCTCCGCGACGGCTCCTGCTGGCGCGCCTATACCGGTCCGAGAAAGATCCTCGTGGCCAACAATGCCGAATCCCTGCAGGAAACGCTCCGCGCGGTCGAGGAGCACCGGCAATCCGGGGGCGAAGCCGCCGGTTTTTTGGCTTATGAAGCGGGTTATGCGCTCGAACCCCGTCTCCGCCACCTGCTGCGGCCCTCTCATGCGCCGCTTGCCTGGTTCGGTCTATATGACCGCTGCAGATCTCTGTCCGCCCTCAGCGGATCCGAAAGTGACGATCGTCCGCTCATCCGCAATTCCAAGCTCGCGATAACCCGCCAAAAGTATTTCCAGAAGCTCGATGCAATTCGCCATTACATCGAAGCCGGAGACGTGTACCAGATCAATTTCACCACGCGTGTTCATTTTCAATCCAAACTCGAGGCCTTCGACCTGTTCTCCGCCTTATTTCACCGTCACCCGGCGCCCTACGCGGCATTCGTCAACACCGGCGACGCGCAGATCGTCTCGCTTTCGCCCGAAATGTTTTTTCAAATTGACGGCGGGCGCATTTTCGTGCGCCCGATGAAGGGTACCGCGCCGCGCGGATTGCAGCTCGAAGACGATGAAGCGGCGGCAGCGCGCCTGCGCGCCAGCGAGAAAAATCGCGCTGAAAACGTGATGATCGTCGATCTGATGCGCAACGACCTGGGCCGCATCTGCCGTTCCGGTTCAGTGAAAACCACCAGCCTCTTCGACATCGAGCGCTATCCTTCCGTCTGGCAAATGACCTCGACGGTCGAAGGAGCGCTTGGGCCGGATTGCACCGCCGAATCGATCGTCCGCGCGCTGTTTCCTTCCGGCTCCGTCACGGGCGCTCCAAAGATTCGCGCCATGGAAATCATCGCCGAACTGGAAAATGTGCCGCGTGATATCTACACGGGAAGCATCGGTTATTTCTCGAAAAACCGCGCGCATTTCAACGTGGCGATCCGCACCGTTGTGCTTAATCGTCGGAAGGGGATTATGGGCATCGGCGGCGGCATTACCCACGACTCGTCCGCGCCCGATGAATGGAACGAATGCCACTGGAAAGCCGCATTCCTGCTCGAAAGCGAGCCGCAATTCGGGCTTATCGAAACCTTCTACTGGGACCGGCGATATCGCTTGCTGCGCGCACACCTCGCTCGCCTGCGCGATTCAACGAAGTATTGGAACTTTGCCCATGACGAAAAGCGCATCGTTTCGGCGCTCGAAAGCGCCGCAAAACATTTCCCGCCGGGTCCGCGTCGCGTCCGCTTGATACTCGCGAGCGATGGCGAAATCAAGATTTCGGACGGCCCTTACGATTCCGATCGCTTCGGTCGCGTGGGGATTTCCAGGCACGTCGTCAACAGCGGCGACCGATTCCTTTACCATAAGACCACGCATCGCGCTCGCTACGACCAGGAACTGGCCTCCGCTCGAAAGCGCGAATTGGACGACGTTCTGTTTTTCAACCAGCGCGGCGAACTAACGGAAGGGACGATTCACAATGTCTTCGTCGTCAAGCGAGGCGTCTGGCGCACGCCTCCGGTCACCTGCGGGCTTCTTTCCGGCGTTTTTCGCGATCACGTCCTAAAAACTCGAAAGTATGCCCGCGAGTCGGTCCTCAGGCTGCAAGATCTGAGAAACTCGGACGCGATTTATCTGTGCAACAGCGTGCGCGGCCTCTATCCGGTCGCGCTGCAGGAGAGGGGAGGGAAACGCAAAGAAATGCGCCGCCCGGAGGTGACCTCCTGAGCGGCGCACGTCCTAAATTTGTTTCATCCGATTACTATGCCGCGCCGAGCGCGATCGGCACTCTGCGTCGGCGCAGGTAGAAATTAGTGGCCCTGGAAAGGAGCCAGCGGTTTCGACGATTGCCAGAGCTCCACGTAGCCCACACCGTTGGGATCCAGCAGCATCACGGCCCGGCCGTCCTTCACTTTCATGATGCCGCCCTCGCTCACGTCCGTGGCGCCCGCGGCCTTCGCCTTCGAGTACACATCGTCGATATTCGTCACCTCGAAGCCGACGTAGTTCACGTTGGTGTCGGAAAGCTTTTGACCCGGACTCGGCTTGCCGGCGTTCGCCGCCGCGCCCAGGATTTCAAGTCGCACCTTGCCGTTCGTGGTGGCCTGATTGAACCAGCCATTGAGCATGGTCATCCCGCGTCCGATGCCGCTCGTTCCCGGCGGCGTGATCGGCGGATAGTCTCCTCCGAGAACGTCTTCATAAAACGAGCGCTCCTTCGCCGCATCGGAAACGTTCAGCCCGATATGATTGAATCCGGTCTGATATCCGAGCCGATTGATGTTGGCCATCGTTGCCGACGAGTTAGAGATCTTTCCTTCGTCCACCCGAACGCCCGGCTTCGGATTGATGATGGCGAACAGCTCGATGTACCACCCGTCGGGATCCTGCACGAACACGAACGGACGTGGTCCGGAGGCGGGCGCGCGCGAAAACGCTCCCATCTCGGGCAACACCAGCAAACCCGCAGATTTCAGCTTGTTGACCACGATGTTGCAATCGTCCATCACCGTCAAATCCATATGACCGGCGCCCAGCGCGCCGGAATCCAGCTTGCTCCAATCTTTCTGATCGATGCCCTTGTACTGGTGCAGGACCAGATCGTACGGCGTGCTCGAAACCGAGCTCTGCGTCGCCAAGACTGCGGTGCGCGATTGCGTCCCGGCTGGCAGACCTTCCAGCTTATTCAGGCTCTTGTCCACCTTCCAGCCGGTCGGCTTCTGCACCACCTTGAAGTCCAGAACCTTGTAAAACGCGATCGACTTTTCCAGGTTCGAAACCGAATGGCCGTCGAACGCCATACCCAGCACCTGCGTGCTTCCCTCGTCCGCGGCCGCCTTCGGCAAAATCGCACTTGCCAGCGCGACAAACAAGGCGCAAGCCGCCATCGCGGCGATGCCACAGGATAATTTAAAACTCGTTCGCTTTTTCATGGATGCTCCTTGAATCTTTCGCTCCCGAAGCCTCCGGCGTCCGGCGCGGAGCGGTCAGAATCGCGCGCGTCCTCTGGGCGCCACTGGCCGGTCCCGTCCGGGCGCCCATCTCGCCGCAGAATTCTACACCGCCACGCGCTCCTGTCCAAGGGCCGGTAAAGCTCACACAACGGCGACGTGACGGACGTCACGCGAGCGAGTCGTTTGAATCACTGAGCTAGCGAGGAGTCAGTCCGCGAGTGGATTGCGCCGGATCTGGAAATGCACCACCTTCGGAAGCGTGCCTTTTCCTGTCTCGCTGTGAAATGGCGCGCGCGTTCCCCATGTAGTCCACACTCCTTTGCCTTTCCATCCGGCATTCGGATCGTCGATGCGCCCGTCCAGGCCCTTGGCAAAAAAGCCCAGCGGATAGGGAACGCGCAGAATCACGAATTTTCCGTTTACTAGCGCTAACAAGGAATCCGACCCGTTCCCCGTGACGATCGGCGTGTCCTTGCCCAAACCCAGCGTGTCAAACTGATCGACCCATACGTAATAATGCGAGTCGGCGCTGCCCGCAGAGGTGACGTTCTTGAATTTTGGCCCCGGCGTCTGATAGAGCGCCCAACCTTCGGGACACTGTCGACCCGTCGCATTGGGTCCATTGAGCGGGCCCTTGCATTTCCGTCGGTCGAAACTCGCCAGATGGCCGCTCGCCAGCGCCACCCAAACCACGCCGTTGCTATCGACGTCCATTCCGCGCGGTCCAAAGCCGGACACAGGCGCGCGCGGATCGTTCCACGGCACTTCGTAATATTCCGTAATCGCGGTGTCCGGAGGATTGGGTCCTGGATTCACGCGCGCGATTCCGCCGGGAAAACCCATCACCGTGCCCCAGACCATTCCGTCTCTGCTAACGCCGATGCCATAGAATCCCGCGTTCAGTCGCGTATCCTTCGTGCGGTCGGTTGATGCCTGCAGCGCTGAGGACGCCCCCGGCGCCTCCATGCCCGGCATGCCTCCGCCCCTTTGCGCGCCCTCCGCGTACGCGTCGCGCTTGCCGTTGCCGTTGGTATCCAGCACCAGAGCTGTCCAACCCTGCGATTTCGCCGCATCGTGCGTCCGATCCCATATTTTCGTATTCAGCCACCCGACCACGCCTCCGCCGCCTCCGCTGCTGAACCACAGCGTGTCGTTTGCGCTCCAGGCAAAGACCAGGTGATGAGTCCCGAAACACGTGTCAATCATCGAGATCTGCTTCGTAGTCGGGTCGTAAACCTCGGCCTGCCGTCCGGATCGATCGAGCGGCGTGAGTTGCGCCGAAATAAGCTTCGAGGCGTCTTGGCAGAATGCCGGATCGTTGCTCCCGCGAATGCGCGCCGTGAACCACAGCCGCCCGCGCTCATCAAACATCGGGTTGTGAACCGTGGTGTGGCTGTCCCAAATCGCCTCATCGCCCCACACGGGCGAGGGCCGGAACGGGTTCGGCTGTCCGGGCGTGTCCGCGTCGCGGTAGGGAACTTTCAGTCGGCTGGTCGTGTTGTGCACGGGGTCGAGGACAGGCAAGTAGTCCCGGCTTTCTTCCGGCGAGCCATAGATCAATCCGTACGCGTTCACGCGCGGATTGCGCTTGTCCGTGGAAATTTCGTCGTGCAGATAGGCCTTTGCATCGGCCCAGTCCCACTGCGTGATCACGATGTTGCGTTCGATCCCTTGCGGCCTCGGCGGCGCTTCGGCCGGCAATTCGCCGTTGGCGATGCGCGTGGTCCAATCCGCGAACATCTTCGCCGCCCGTTGCGTCCCCAGTTGCGCCAGGATCGCCGTCATGATCGCGCCAGCCTGCCCGGACTGCACGCGGCGAATCCACGCTTGCGCCGGATCGAGATTGCCGAACATGGTTGGAATCGTGCGCGTGTAACGGTTGCCAATCTGGTGGCAGGGTTCGCACCCGTCTGTCTTGATCATGCGAATCCATTGGCCCTGAAATTTGAAATTCGGTGAAATGCCGTTGCCACTGGCGCCGGTGCCGGGAAACTCGCTCGTTACCGGGACTTTGAGCAGCGCGTACCAATAATTCCCGGGATAGTATTGCGCGGCAGCTTTGGCATCAGGCGCGATCACCGGCTTCAGATTGACCAGCTTCCCGGGTTCCGTCTGCACTTTTGGCGAATCGACCAACCCATATCCACGCGCCCAGACCGTGTATCGCGCTTTCGGCAAGCCGGGAATCAAGTAGCGCCCGCGGTCATCGGTGACCACTTCCTTGATGTAGCGCGTCGGAAGATCGGTCGTCTCCGCAATCACCCAGACGCCCGCTTCCGGTCCTTTTGCGCTTGCAACAACCCCGCCTATATCGTTCGCGCCGATTTTCAGCGGGGCAGACGACCGCGCCCGTAGCGCCTCCTGTGCGAACAAAGTTCGCGGTGTTACGCAGACCGTTATCAAGAATGCGAAGGGGAGAATCGTACGAACACGCATGACGCGCCTCCTTCCAACCGCTCGGATGCTCGTGCGCGGACGAGAATGGCTCATCGGACGCGCGCGAATCTTATCACCGAGTGCTTCGGTTGCGTGGCGGACGCGGTGGTTCCTCGGCAATTCACCACACGTGGCAGTAGCCATCGCGGTAACTGATCCGAATAGGAAAACCGAACAGACCGGACAATTTTTCTTCCGATAATATTTCGTTCTTCGGTCCGCCATCCACAATTCTCCCGTCGCTCATCAATACCACCCGCTCGATCTCGGGGATGATGTCCGCGGTTTGATGCGTCACGAGCACGATCCCCACGCCCGATTGCGCCAGCTTCCTCATCGTGTCTCGCAATTCACGCTGCATTCGCAGATCGAGGCTATTGGAGGGCTCGTCGAAAATCAGCGCCCGAGGCTCGTGAACCAGCGCCCGCGCAATTAGGATTCTTTGCGATTCTCCGGAAGACATCTGCTCCACGGGCCTATCCGCCAGATGCGAAGCTCCCACTTTCTCGAGAGCCGCATCGGCGCGCTTCAACTGGTCCGGTTCCACGTGATGATTCGAGAAGATCGCTAGGCTGCTGAAGAATCCGGAAAGGACGATGTCTCGTCCCGTCGTGTCCGTCCGGCAAAGCGTCATTAGATCATTCGAGACGATTCCCAGCAATAATCGCAACTCAGAGACGTCCCACCGCTCTTCGCCCATGATCGTGATCCTGGAATCGGGTGAATAGCGCGGATAGCATTCACGCGTGATTGTTTTGATCAGCGTGGATTTGCCGCA
>JAGWRH010000243.1 GCA_028876695.1 Acidobacteriota bacterium
CGGCCTATTGGATAGGGGCTAGAACTTTTCTTCCCGATGATTCCTTCCAGTTTGCGCTGAGCCGCAACTTCGAACAGCTCGGCGCCCTTTTCCAGCACATGATCCGAGTACCGGATGCGTTCATCCTCGCGCAAGATCCGCCGCAACAAATCTTTTCGTTCGATGAGCGGCACGTTGCGCAGATCACGACCATCCAAATAGAGCAGATCGAAGACGTAGTACACGACGGGAGACTCCTTAATTAACTCATCGGTCGGATGGCGCACGCCGAAGCGCAATTGCAGCTTCTGAAAATCGCTCCGCCCCTCGGAATCGAGCACAACGATTTCACCATCGAGCCAGGCCTCTCGCGCACCGAGGCGTCTTGGAAGGCCCGCTAGTTCAGGGTATTCGCCGGTGATGTCTCGCTCGGAACGCGACCACAGTTGAACGCGGCCGTCGCGGACATCCGCGAGCGCGCGCACACCATCCCATTTGACCTCGAAAAGCCACTCGGCGTCGGAGAACGGTTTTTCGACGAGCGTCGCCAGAGCGGGCGCGATGAAGCGCGGCATTGGCGCGGCGCGAGCCGCAGCCGGCATCTTGATCGCACGGCTGGGTCTGGAGGCCGAATCGGCGCCCTTGAGCACATCGCGTGGCGAATCCGCATCCCGTGACCGCGTGGGCCCTGTAGTGTGCTCGCGGTGCTTGATAAGCAGCCATTCCGGCTTGGCGGGATCGCGGTTCCGGAGCTTCACCAGGACGAAACTGCCGTGCAGTCGTTTGCCGTGCAGCACAAACTTAAGCTCGCCGCGCCGGAGCTGGTCGCCGGCCGGAAGCTCGCCTTCGGGCGAATATCGCCCCTCATCCCAAATTTTCACTTCGCCTGCACCGTAGTGACCCGCAGGGATCGTGCCGTGAAATGAGGCGTACTCGAGCGGGTGATCTTCGGTTTGCACGGCGAGCCGCTTATCCGACGGATTCATCGACGGGCCTTTCGGCACGGCCCACGATTTCAAGACGCCATCGATTTCCAGACGAAAGTCGTAATGCAATCGCCGCGCATGGTGCTCCTGCACGACGAAGCGGTTGCCTCCCCTTACTCGCGAATTTCCAGCTGGTTCGGGCGTCTCCTGGAATTTGCGCTTTCTTCGGTATTCCTGCAGCCGGGCCATTTACTAATTATAGGTTCACGGACAGCGTGCCGACTCAGAAGAATGTGGTCAGCTAATGTGCTGCATGGATACACCTTAGGGATATGCCCGAATGGTTTGCGTCCCGGTCCGGTGCTACACTGATCCGGCCGTTGGAAAGCGAGGGCGAGCATGCCTTCTTCGGTCTGGCGAGGATTTATATCGTTCGGGCTCGTCTCCGTACCGGTGCGTTTGTACGCGGCTGCGCGAAGTACCCGCATCGCTCTGCATCAACTTCACAACGAATGCCATACTCGCCTGAGACAGCCGTTATTTTGCCCCACGCACGACCGGATCGTCGATCGGTCCGAAGTGGTCAAAGGCTATGAATACGAGAAGGGCAAGTACGTCCTGATTGATCCCGAAGATTTGAAGAAGATTCTGCCGGAATCTGCGAGAGCGATGGAAATTTTGAGCTTCGTGGACGGTTCGGAAGTCGATCCGCTGACGTTTGACGCGTCCTATTACGTCGTGCCGGAAAGCGAGGGCCGCAAAGCCTACGCACTGCTCGTGAAGACCATGGAGGATACGAATCGAGTGGGCATTGCCAAAATGACCATGCATCAGCGTGAGTACACCGTGTTCTTGCGCCCGTACCACCGTGGGCTTGCGCTGCACACGATGTACTACGCCGACGAGATCCGGGAAGCGCCTGGGTTTGGTGATGTGGAAAACACGAAGCTCTCGCCGCAGGAGGTTAAGCTGGCCGAGCAGTTGGTCTCCACGCTTTCTGAGAAATTCGATCTGCGAAAATATCACGACGAGTACGAGGAGCGATTGAAGGCCCTAATAGAGGCGCGCCGCAAAGGTAAGGAAATCGCGGCCGTTCCGGAACAACACCGCGCACCGGTGATCGACATCATGTCTGCACTGAAGAAGAGTCTTGCAGCAACTTCGACCGCCGGCGAACGTCCAGTCGCCAAGCCGGGCCCTGCCAGATCAACGCCCGCCGCAAGCCGCCGCCGAGCGGCTCATCGCAAAGCCGGTTAACACGCCCGCATGGGCGCCTCAGGATGGCGATCCCAAGAAACTTAGTTTGCGGCGCCATGGTTTTACTCAACAACGAGCTCTATCGACCTTAAAGAAGCTCTGCCTGTCTCTTGGAAACACGCCTTCCTTCCGAGCGGATTGGCCCCCCTGCGGCCGATGGCTACCTCAGGCGCGATGAGGCGTTGCGGCCGTCGGCTGCGAGCCTTCCGCCGGCGCTTTTCGGATGATCTCTAATAGCGCCGTCCGATCGGGCTTGAACAGCTCTTCGACGAACTGCTTGTTCACAGTCGCGACGATGATCTGGCCGATTTCCGTCTGCACGTCCGAGAAGATCTGCATGCTTTTCATTCGGAGCGTTTGCGATTCGTTGTCCTCCGTTGGCGTGAGGTAGTGCACCGCGCCGGCCTTGTAGCGATAGATCAAAAATAATTGGGCGAGCAGCATCAATCGCTTCTTTCGCAGCGGCACGACGGTACTCTGGTCGCGCACCGAGAGAATATTCCGCCCACGGCGGTCCTGTAGGGTCGAAAAGACTATGTACGCAAGCTTTTCTCCGGTCGAACCGTCGAGAACGCTGAGTTGCAAAAGTTCCGATCCCGCCGTATGCGGGCGCAACTCGGCACGCAGCTTCGCCGGGTGCCCCCATTGTTTGCGCCAGTTTTCAAGCCACGCCTCGAGCAGCTTAGGCGGAACCTCGGTTTGTACCAGATGCTGGTAATGGGTTGATCCTTTGCCCATCGCCTTCGTAGCGGCGGTACGCCCTGATGACGCCATTAACGCTCCATCCAGCCGCTCGCCTCCTACCAGCGCCTGCGGCGTTCGATATGGTGATTCGAGCAGCCTAAACCTTCGCTGCAGACGCGCGAGCGCCAGCATCCCGTCTTCCTTGAGCGCCGTGGCAAACTCCTCGGCCGCGAGACCGTCGATTTGGTGTCCGCCATAGGTTATGAAGTTGAAGACGAACCCGAGTTTCCCGAGCTCTGCCGGAAACTGTCTCATCTCCGCATCGCTCATTCCTGTAGTGTCCCAGTTAAACGATGGCGAAAGGTTATACGCTAGCATCTTGTCTGGATACTCCGCGTGAATTGCGTCCGCGAACTTCCGGGCCTCGTCGATGTTTGCCGTCTTCGTCTCCATCCACAGCAAGTCGGCGAACGGCGCGACAGCCAGCGACCTCGCGATCGCATAATCGATCCCGCTTTGAATTTGATACAAGCCTTCGGGGGTTTTAGGCAGTTCGCAATCCCAGGTCACCTGGAGACCCATGGCCTGCGCTCGTTCGCGTACCTCGTAGAACGAAGCGCGTTTTGAAAACGCCAGCCATTCTTCCACGCTCATGTCGAAGCGTACGCCTTCGTCGGCGCCGGACTTCATCACGTCCGCCACCGCTTGTCCGTACGATTTCAACCCGGCTTCGGTTTGCCAGGCTTCCATATAGCGCGTGTCAATCTTCTCCAGCCCTGAGTCAATTTCTGAATGCGAGGCTTGCCGGAGCCCTTTGGCAATTTGCGCCACTGTGGAAGTGAGTCCAACGCGATCAAGCCAGTCGGACGTAGCGCGATACTCCATCTCGGACACAGCGAACATCAGGTGCCCGCGCACCTCGATGCCGAATTCGCAGAGTTTCCGCAATATCACGAGATAGCCGACACGGTAACTTGGCACGTCGAGATTGGTCGCGCCAAGAATAGCGGGCTGGTCTCGTTCGTCGCTGCGATTGTCGAGGAAGGTCGCTGCTTCCGCGTCGGTGCGCGCCACGATGATCCCGGGGACGCGCATGATGTCGAGCTGAAGGCGGGCTGCGTTCAGCCGCCGAATCTGCTCATCCTGCCCGACGAGCACCTTACCCGCTTGATGGCCGCACTTTTTCGCCCCGGGTTTCTGGTCCTCAATGTGGTAACCCGGAATTCCTACTTCCACGAAGCGGCGAATCAAGTTCCGAACGTGCGCATCGCCGCCGTGTCCGGTGTCGGCGTCGGCGATGATGAATGGCCGAAAATCGATCGCGGTCACCGCCCTGCGCTCTTCCTCATTCATCCTCATTCGTGCGAAGTGCTGGTTCTTATCCGCGGCCAGGAGCGCGCGAACCAAACCGGCGGCTTCGTCCGGCACCTGGCTTAACGGATAGCTAGCGAGGTCCGGACCGGGATCTTCCGAAAATGAGCCTTTCGCGGAGGTCGCCCAGCCGCCCAGATAAATGCCCAGGATGCCCATCCGCTTGAGTGTAACCGCTTGACCCGGTGAATACGGACCGAATGTCGTGATCTGCTTCCGCTGCTCGAAAAGCGAGCGCAGCAGCGCGTAGAATTCCTCGGCCGCCTTTCGCGCGATCGTGTAGTCGCCCGTGATCGTTCCCTGTTGCTCTGCCACCTCGCGCGGCGAGTACAGGCGGATGATATTGGCAAAGCGCGGGCTTGCGAACCATTCCTTGGCGGCTGCAACTTGCTCGTCAAATCGCGTCATACAATCTCCTCGCGCTGTCACTTCGCCTATTGCATCCCCTGCTTACGATTGGGAAATCCACGCACGTGGGCGTAGTGCCGCTGATGGTCGCAAAGGCCGATTTCCATTACCGTGATACCCATCACAGCCCTTGCGCGATTAAACCAGCTATTTGACCGATTACCAAGGCTTCCAAGCCGAAGAGTGGCTGTCGGACGAATGGCAGATCGGACCGAGGGGTGTTGGGTCTCACATTACCGACGGACGCCCGCCAAACCCCAGGGACCCCGCGTTCAGCTCAGTTTCCGGACGCGAGCCATCAAACCCTGCGCGTCGAACGGCGCGCGCACTTTGGCGTCGTTATCGAAATAAACGAATACGTCACGCTTGGGAAGCTTGGGTCCGGGGCGATCAATCGCCCGTTCGGCGTCCTTTGGTTCCCGGCCGTCTGCCCAAGCGACTACGCGCTCCGCCCAGTGGTCCAAAGCGCGATCGTCGTAACCGCTGGCATAGAGCCGCTCGGAACCGTGAAGTCTGCAATACACGAAATTGGAGGTGAGGTCCATCAATCGCGGCCATTCCACGGTATCCGCGCAGACCAGTGCAACACCGTACTCGCGAAGCAGTTCCACGAATCCCGCGACCGCGAAGCTCTTGTTTCGAATTTCCACGCTATGGCGCAGCGGGGCGTGATCGCTGGCTTTCATCCACGCCCGGCCGCTGACCCGTTTATCGTGGCGGCGGGCCAGCGCCGCGCCGGATTCCGTATCCCGCGGCAGAATCTTCAGGAAAGCCTCGATGCGTTTGGCATCGAACTTGAAATTCGGCGGCAACTGCCAGAGAAACGGACCAAGCTTCGGCCCCAATCGCAGAATTCCCGAAGCGAAAAAATTGGCCAGCGGTGCGCGAACCTCCTTCAGCCGTTGAACGTGGGTGATGAATCGCGATCCTTTTATGGCGAACACGAAATCTTCTGGCGTGGCCGCGGCCCATTTCGCAAAAGTTCCCGGCCGCTGCAGCGAATAGAACGTGCCGTTGATCTCGATCGACCGGAAGATTCCGGCGGCGTAAGAAAGCTCGTTTTTATGTGGCAGCTTTTCCGGATAGAACGTTCCGCGCCAGCCGTCGTACGTCCAGCCCGAAATCCCGATTCGTATTTCGCCTGGTCTAGCCACCTGCGTCCTTCGTGGCCGAGCCGCAGGGTTTTGCGCGCGCAACCGGGCTGGCACGGCCGGGAATCGCTTTTGCAATCGTTTTCAGATCATCCACGAGCCGCGTGATTTCTTGATGGCGCATCATCCCATCTGGCGTCTGGGCAAATTCATTCGATGCCTGTGGATGATCACATGTAGCGCATCGGCCGCGAGCGGAATAGAAAGCGTGAAAACTACATGTAATCCTCGTAATCCTCTCGCTCGATGCCGAGCTTTTTCAGCTTGGAATTGAGGGTGGTGCGCTTCAGCCCCAGGCGCGCCGCTGCGCCGTTCGGACCGGCGATCACTCCTTTTGCTCCTCGAAGGATCCGTAAGATGTGTTCGCGCTCCGCCGATTCGAGCGAAGCGCCAGGATCATGGGGGATCTCGGACGGCATTTCGAGCTCAGAGATCGGCGCGCGCAGCGTGGAACCCTTGGTCAGAATCACCGAGCGCTCCACGAAATTTTCTAGCTCGCGAATGTTGCCGGGCCATTCCCAACGCACCAGGGATCTCATAATCTCGTCGGGAATGGTTTCGATCCGCCGGTCCATGCTGCGTGCGTGCTTGCTCACGAAATACCGCACAAGCAGCGGGATGTCTTCCCGGCGCTCGCGCAGCGGAGGCAGAACGATGGGAAACACGCGCAGCCGGTAATAAAGATCGCCGCGGAACTGGCGGTCTTTCACCATTTGTCCCAGGTCGCGATTCGTAGCCGCGATCAGGCGGACATCGACGGGAATCGTGCGCGTGCCCCCGACGCGCTCAAATTCCTTTTCCTGCAATGCGCGCAAGATCTTGGGCTGGAGCTCCAGCGGTAATTCGCCTACTTCGTCGAGGAAAAATGATCCCTGATGAGCAAGCTCCAGCCGCCCGATCTTCTGCGCGATCGCGCCCGTAAACGATCCCTTCTCGTGGCCAAAAAGCTCGCTCTCGAGCAGCCCTGTGGGAATCGCGGCGCAATTCAGTTTTACGAGGCTGTGCTCCGCGCGGCTGCTGAGTTCGTGAATGGCGCGAGCGATCAAATCTTTCCCCGTGCCGGTTTCGCCGAGAATGAGCACCGTCACGTCCGTGGCGGCCACGGTTTCCACCTGCTTCAGAACCTTCTTAAGAGCGGGGCTGTCACCGATAATGTCCTCGAAGCGGTGTTCAGTGTAGAGTTCTTCTTCCAGATAGCGTTTTTCGCGCTCGCGACGCTCCAACTCCTCTTGCGCGCGTTTCTTTTCGGAAAGATCGCGGATCACGCTCAGGACCATCTTGCCTTCCGGCGTATCAACGGGACTGAGCATGATATCGATTGGAAATTCCGTGCCGTCCTTGCGCAAGCCGAAAAGCTGCAGGCCGATTCCCATCGGACGCGTGCGCGGCGCGTGCCGGTAATCCGCCCGGTAGTTCGGGTGCTTGTCGCGGAAGCGTTCGGGAATCAAAATTTCGATGGGCTTGCCAATGAGTTCACTTCGTTCGTAACCGAAGAATTTTTCGACTTGCCCGTTGACTTCAACGATTTTCCCGTGGGAGTCCGTGCCGATAATCGCGTCGGGGGAGTATTCGAAGATCGCGCGCAACTGCGCCTCGCTGCGGCGCAGAGCTTCTTCCGCGCGCTTGCGTTCGGTTAGATCGCGGGTGATTTTGGAAAAACCTAACAGTTTTCCATTGGGATCGCGCAGCGCGGTAATCGTGACCCCGGCCCAGAAGCTGGAACCGTCTTTGCGCACTCGCCAACCCTCGTCTTCGAATCGCCCCTCGTTCTCGGCCGCTTGCAATGCGCGGTCAGGCCTGCCGCTCTCGGCATCTTCTTGCGTGTAGAATTGGGAAAAATGTCGGCCGATGATTTCTTCCTTCTGATAGCCCTTCAGGCGTTCGGCTCCTGAGTTCCAACTCGATATCTTACCCGCGGGGTCAAGCATGAAAATCGCATAATCGCGCACGCTTTCGACATGTAATCGAAGTCGCTGCTCGCTCTCGCGCAGCGCATCTTCGTCGCGTTTATGCTGCGAAATGTCGCGAACGACGCTCAGCACCACCGTTCCATCGGCCGTTTCGACGGATCTGAGCATGATATCGACGGGAAATTCGCTGCCGTCCTTTCGCAGGGCGAACAGTTCAAGTCCCGCCCCCATCGGACGCGTATGCGGCTCGATTGCATACTGCGCTCTATGTTTTGCGTGAGTGGAGCGGAAGCGGTCTGGGACCAGAATTTCGACCGGTTGCCCGACCAGCTCGTCGCGGTTGTAGCCGAAAAGGCGCTCTGTTTGCTCGTTAGCCTGCAGAATCTTGCCGCGGCGGTCTGTGACGATCACCGCGTCCGGGGAAAACCGCAGGAGCCCGTCCAAAAAGGTCTCGGTCGATCCAGTCTTGCCGGGCAAGGGACTAGACATCCGTCCGCTCCGCAACTGAAATTCAAAATCTCGGGCAGGACCGCGAGCAGCAGAGGGAGTAAAGGTAAATGCTCGGACGCTCAAGCCGAGAGAGGCGCCAGTTCCATTCCATCTTTAGCACATTGTAGACTTTAGGTTCAACCACCATGCGATCCTAGGGGGCCGCGCTGCCACACTCGTCGAATTGGACCCTGCGCGGCGCCACTTTTGTCGCAAGAGATCTCGAACCGCAGCAGTCGGCACATAAAACCGCGGAGAGTCCAATCGCGAGCGATTTACAATAGAGGCGCACTTCTTGGCAAGATAGCGTAGCATCTACCGCAAAATGACATTCCCTTGCGGGCCAACGCCTTACGGAAACTGATTGGGTGTTTGGAGGGGCAAGGCCAGGGACCCTCTGGTAGAATTTTCTCAGAAAGCATCGAGAGGCAGACTGCGTCCGGGCGCGCAGCCACATGGAACATAGTAAGGTCGTCAGAAACATATTGCTAGGCGTTACCGTGGCTGTGGCGGCGATCGTCGCGGCTGCAGTGATGCTCACTGGCCGTGGGCCACGCGTACCGGTCGTCGTAGTTTCTCGCCAGAACCTAAGCGCCAGAATTTCCAGTAACGGCAAAGTCGAGCCGATATCGCCCTTTACCGCACGCGCCGGTTTCCCAACGTTCGTGCAAAACGTGATGGCAAAAGAGGGGCAGAAGGTGCACCGCGGGCAGGTGGTGTTGGATTTGGAGGGTGCGGACATGCGCGCGCAACTGGCGCAGTCGCGTGCGAACCTTTTGGCTGCACAAACAGACCTGCAGAACGCGAAAGCCGGCGGTCCGCCGGACCAGGTCGCACAGCTCAGGGCCGATCTGCAGTCGGCCCAAATGCAGGTGAAGAACCTGAAAATTTCGGTTGATCAGCTAAAACAACTGGTCGCCGAACAAGCAGCCACAACGCAAGAGTTAACCCGGGCACAGGAGAACCTTACCAAAGCCCAAGGAACGCTTCAGACGCTCGAAGCGAAAAAGCAGGATTTGCAGTCGCGGTCAGCCCAACTCATCGAGGGTGCGCAACTGCGCGTCGCCCAGGCTCAGAGCTTGGTGCAATCGCTGCAAGCGAAAGTCGCCTCGGCGACGGTCATCTCGCCAATCGACGGGACACTCTACTCGCTCCCCGTAAAACTAGGAGATTTCGTACAGACGGGCCAAGTCCTCGCCGAGATGGCCGATCTGCGGCGCGTACGCGTGCGAGCGTTTGTGGATGAGCCGGACTTAGGCTCGCTATCGGTGGGCCAGGAAGTTGATGTGACCTGGGACGGTAAGCCGGGCAAAATGTGGAAGGGTAAGACAGAGCAGCTGCCTCAGCAGGTCGTCGCGCGCGGAATGCGCAGTGTGGGCGACGTCCTCTGCTCGATCGACAATACCGAAAGGGACCTGCTGCCAAATACCAATGTGGATGTGCAAATATTGGTTCACGCGCAGCGCAACGTCCTGGCAGTGCCGCGCGCGGCGGTGAACGAGCAGGATGGGCAGCACTACGTGTATTTGGTTCGGGGCGACCGAGTAGGAGTCCGGAACATCACAGTTGGTATCGCCAGTAGCTCGATGTATCAGGTTCTTTCCGGGCTCGCGAGTGGTGACGTGGTGGCCGAGCCGGCGGATCAAACGCTCCGGAACGGCGCAAAAATCCGACCTTTGGAGGCGCAGTGAAACCGAGGTGTGGCGCGAACGCGCGAATTCGAGTTATTGCGGTGGCCGCGCTTTTGATCGTGGTGCTTTCGCCGGCCCGAGGGGGAGCTCGCGGCGGTAACGCCGTCGACGTATCCGGCCTCGTTGACGCGGCGCGACAGCAGTTCGAGCAGGGCCAGTACGGGGCGGCGGTGGCCACGCTGCAATCTGCGCAGTCGCAGAACCCCGCTAGCGCCGAGATCTATTATTGGATGGGCCGCGCCTTATTCGAGATTCATGAGTACGACGCTGCGATCACCCAGTTTCAGAAAGCGATCAGCCTAAGCGCAAACGTCTCGATGTATCACCAATGGCTCGGCCGCGCGTACGGGAGCAAAGCCGACAGGGACAAAAGTTTTTTCGTTGCGCGTAACGCCAAGGGACAGTTCGAGGCGGCAGTCAAGCTTGACCCCGCAAACGTTGCGGCACGGCGCGATTTGGCCGATTACTGCATGCAAGCGCCCTGGATTGTCGGCGGGAATAAAGACGAGGCCCTAGCGCAGGTGAATGCCATCTCCGCCATCAATGCAGCGGCAGGACACCTGGCGCGCGCCGAGTACGATCTGAACGTACTTAAGAATTCGCAGAAGGCGGATAGCGAATACCGAGAGGTGCTCGCCGAGCAGCCTCCGGAGGCGGAGGCGTATTTGGAAACGGCCGCTTTTTTTGCGGCGCAAAAGGAACTTCCGGAATTGAAATCAGCCATCGATGGCATGGAGAAACTCTATCTGGGCGACCCGCGCGTTACGTTTTATCGCGGCGTTTACGGCGTACTTTCGAACGCACAGTTCGATAACGCCGAGGAGGAGCTGAAATCGTATCTCGCCCGGACGCCCGATCGCAGTGATTGGCCCTCGCATTCGCTGGCTCGCGACTGGCTCGGCCGCCTTTATGAGCAGCAGGGCAAGGCCTTGCAGGCAGCCGAGCAATACCGCGCCGCGTTACAGCTCAACCCGGAAAACCAGGACGCACGCGTTAGACTGCAGCGGCTAGAGAAGGCCGTGCGTTGAACCCGCCGAATCCGATCGCGCGGCCGATGCCTCCAGTTTCGCTCGTCGCATGAAATACGGGCAAAATTCAGCCGCTTTCTGGGGCGAAACCTGGGCCTTGACCCTCCAGGCGCTGCGCGTCCACAAAGTCCGTGCCGCGCTGGCCATGCTCGGTGTGGTGATCGGCAGCGCCTGCATCGTGCTGGTCGTAACGGTTGCGCTCACCGGCCGCAAGTACGTGCTCAGTCAAATCGAGGGAATCGGCGCAAATCTTATCTATGCCTATGCGATTGCGCCGGACGGCCCGGAATCGCTGCCGCGTGGCGACTTGATCACGCCCGGGGACTTGCAAGCGATCCGCGAAGGAGTTTCGAGCGATCTGGTGAACGCGGCCGGCGCCAGCGCCGTTTCCGTCACGGCATTCGCCAATGGCCAGCAGCGCGCAGTGAATCTGGTCGGCGTGACCGAAGGCTTCCGCCAGATCCGCCACCTGCAAATCCTCGCGGGAAGTTATTTCGTGCAGGACGACTTTGCGTCCACCAACAAAATTTGCTTGCTGACAAAGCCCCTCGGCGAGCGCCTCTTCCCCCGCCAGAACGCGGTTGGCCAAATCGTGCGCGTAGGCGAAATGGATCTGAACGTCATCGGCATCTTCCAGGAGCGCGAGGCCACGCTTGGCGCGTCCGAGATCGTTCCGCAATCGGTGCTGGTGCCGTTCTCGCTGCTGCATTACTACACTGGCTTCGACTATTTTCAGAATTTATATGTGCAAGCGAGCGGCGCGGACGCGGTGCCGGAAGTCACGAGCCAAGTCGGCGCAATCCTGCGCGTGCGGCATCGAGCTGGAGCCGAATATTCGGTACAAAACCTGATGGGCGTGCTGCAAACGGCGCGTGACATCGCCCGCGCGCTGACCTGGATACTGGTCGCGATCGCGCTGATTGCTTTAACCATCAGCGGCATCGGAATAATGAACATCATGCTCGTGACGGTGACGGAGCGGACTCGCGAAATCGGTATCCTGAAGGCGATCGGCGCCACGCGGGAAGCAATTTTGTATCAGTTCCTGCTGGAGGCCTTTACCATTAGCGGGGCCGGGGCGTTGGGCGGGATCGCCATTGCCGTGTTCCTGCGGGCACTGGTAAATTTCGTGATCGGTGTATTTCCGGATGTCGGTAACATCACACTCCCCATCTCCTGGGTGTCCGTCGTACTGGCCTTCGTAGTATCCTGTGCCACAGGTTTGATTTTCGGGTATCTCCCGGCTAACCGAGCAGCTAGGTTGCAGCCAATTGAGTCACTCCGGCATGAATAGAACCGCTCGAAGCGGGCGTTGGAATCGAGTGTGGATTGCCATAGCGGGCCTGGCAGCCTTGCTATGCGCCGCTACGTTGCGCGCACAAACCGTGTCTCAGAGCCCTGGCACGATAACACTGCAGGACGCCATCCGCATGGCATTGCAGAACAGTCCGGACATGCGGCTCGCGCGGGCGCAGTACGATGTTGCTCTGGGCCAGGCGCGCGTTGACCGGTCGGCGTTTCACCCCAATCTTTACACCGGGACCGGCCTTGCATACACGCACGGTTTCCCGTCACTTCCGGGAGGCCAGGCGCCCTCCGTTTTCGAGCTCGACTATCAGCAGACCATTTTCAATCCAATGCTTCGGGGACAGCAGCACGCTGACGAAGATCGCGCCAAGAATTCGAAGATCGAAATGGATCGCGTTCGTGACGGCATCATCGTGCAGACGGCGACGGCCTATTTGAATTTAGCGGACGCCCAGCATTCACTGCTCCTGTTGCAAACCGAGCAAACCAGCTCGCAGACCATTTTGCAGATCGTGCAGGAGCGCCAGCGCGGAAACCTGGCGTTGCCGATCGACGTGACCCGGGCGCAACTCACGCTCGCGCAAATCGCCGAAAATACGGTGAAATTGCAGGACCAGGAGCAAGCTCTCGAGCAACAGCTTCGCCAGCTCACCGGAATCCCCCGAAGCCAGCCGATTCAGGCGAGTCCGGCAGTGCCCGCTTTCGCCGCCGGTCCGGCTGGAAACGCCGGAGCTGCAGAGCAACTGTCCATAACGCCGCCCGCGCTCGAGTCGGAAAGCAATCTGATCGACCTGGCGGTGCAGAACGATCGCACCGTCAAGGAAGCGGAAAACGAACGCGCCGCACGCGAGCAGGAATACCGCGGAGCGCGCTGGAGTTATTTCCCCACGGTTGCAATCGTGGGGCAATACAGCATCCTGAGTAAATTTAACAACTACAATGAATTCTATAAAACTTTCGAGCGCAACAACGTGAACATCGGGGTCCAGGTCACCGTCCCGATCTTCGCCGCAAAAACGTCCGCAACCGTTGCGCTGGCCAAGAGTCAGCTAAGTGAGGCCGATCTGCAGCTCGGCCAACGCCAGAGGCAGGTGACGCGTGAGATTCAGCAAAAGGTCGCGAACGTTCGGGAGCTGGATGCCGGCAGGGAAGTCGCTCGGCTTGATTTGCAGCTGGCGCAGCAAAACCTTCAAATCGAGCAGGATAAGTTCAATGGCGGCCGGGCCACACTGCAGGAAATCGAGCAGGCCCGCCTGGATGAAAGTCAGAAATGGGTCGCCTTCTTAAACGCCGACTTCGCCCGCGAGCAGGCGCAACTGGTACTACTGGAAGCCACCGGTCAGCTGGCAAAGGTTCTTCAATAGAAAGCATCTATAAAGCCAATATTGGGCAGTCCAAGGAACTGAAGTAGAATGCACTTTGGAATAGCGTTAGCCGATTCCTGCTGAGGGGGGTACATGCCGTCTGTGATGAAAACGCTGTTTCTGAACCCGCCGAGTTTCGAAAAATTCGACGGGGGCGCGGGCTCCCGCTGGCCCGCAACTCGAGAAATTGAATCCTACTGGTACCCGGTGTGGCTCTCCTATCCCGCCGGCATGCTGCCCGGCAGCCGTCTGCTCGACGCTCCGCCGCGACACATGACGCCCACCGAAGTGATTCAAATCGCAAAAGATTACGAGTTCTTAGTGCTGTTCACATCGACGGTCGGCTTCTATAGCGACCTGAAAATCCTCCGTTCCATTAAGGAACTGAATCCCGGCATTAAAGTCGCCTTTGTTGGCCCCCAGGTGCAGATCAAGCCGGCCGAGAGCTTGATGGCCAGCTCCGATATCGATTTTGTGGTGCGCGGCGAATTCGACCACGCTGTCGTGGAATACGCGCAAGGCATGCCCGTTTCGCAAATTCAGAATGTGAGCTACGTGCAAGGCGGCAAGGTGATACACAACCCGTCGCGCCCGGCTCTGCAAACGGCGGAACTCGATGCGCTGCCGTTCGCAACCGACGTGTATCAGCACAATCTGCGAATCGAGGATTACAACGTTCCGTTCCTGCTGCATCCGTTCGTCTCGTTCTACACGAGCCGCGGATGCCCGGCGCTGTGCACTTTCTGTTTGTGGCCGCAGACGCTTTCCGGTCATGCCTGGCGGACGCGCTCCGTGGAGAATGTCGCGCGCGAGTTCCGCCAAGCGCACGAAATGTTCCCGCAGGCCAAAGAGTTTTTCTTCGACGACGATACGTTCAACATTCGCAAGGACCGCGTGCTCGCATTATGCAAGGAATTCCAGCCGGTCGGCTTTCGCTGGTCGTGCACGTCGCGGGTTCACGGCGACTACGAAACCTTGTCCGCCATGGCCGATGCCGGCTGCCGGCTGCTGATCGTCGGGTTCGAATCGGGTGACGCGCAAATCCTCAAGAATATCAAGAAGGGGCAGACGCTCGAGATGGGCCGTACCTTCGTCAAGAACTGCAAGAAGGTCGGCATTCATGTGCACGGCGACTTCATCGTCGGATTGCCGGGTGAAACGAAGGAAACGATAGAAAAAACCATCGATTTCGCCAAGGAGCTCGATTGCGAGACCATTCAGGTCTCGCTGGCACACGCCTATCCCGGGACGGAACTCTACGATCGCGGCATGCGCGAGGGATTTCTGGCTGGCGAGGCCATCACCGACGCTGGCGGCCATCAGCTGCCGCACCTGGAATACCCGGGACTCTCGAAGGAATACATGGTCGAAGCGGTGAATCGCTTCTACGACAGCTATTACTTCCGCCCGAAGGTCGCATGGCGCATCGTTCGCGAGGCGCTTTGGGATGGACACGAGCGAAAACGGTTGTTCCACGAGGCGATGGACTTCCTCAAGCTGCGCGCCGACCGCAAGAAGGTAGCTCGCGAAACCGGCGTAGACAAAAAAGCGCTTGTCACCATACCGGCACTGCCTGCCAGAACTGAAGTGAGCGGATCGCAAGAGGCATGAGCCCGGCTCGGGTTCTCCGCGTTAAGACTTACGTCCTGATCTGCGCCATGCTGCTCTTCGGCCCTCTCGGCGACGTGCTGCTCGGTAAGGCAATGAAGAGGGTAGCTCCGATCAGCAGTTGGGCGCCCGCAAGCGTCGTTCGGTTTTTCATCCGCGCCTTTGCTTCACCGACTGCGTGGCTCGGGATCAGCTCGTTGGTCGTGTTTTTCGTTGCGTATCTGCTGGTCCTTTCGTGGGCCGATTACACGTACATCCAGCCTGCGTCGGCTTTGTCCTATGGGATCGTAGCGGTACTGGCGGTATTGGCTCTGAACGAACGAATCACGCCAATTCGCTGGGGCGGTGTTTTGTTGATCTGCCTGGGCGTTTTGGCAGTGGGACAGACGGCGCCGCGCACAACCGAACCGCGCTGATGCCAAGCCTGCTTTGCTACCGAGGAGAAATCGTGCCTGAGCAGTCTGCCAACGAGCTGGACCATCCCAGGAGCAGGTCTCGGTTGCGATTGAAGACGTACATCTTCATCGCATCAATGGTCGCTCTGAATCCGATCAGCAACATCCTGCTGAAGAAAGGCATGGATCTCGTTGGGCCGATGCCTGGCTGGGCGCCATCGAGCGTCCTGCACTTTTTCACCAGCGCCTTCTCGATGGCTACGATCTGGCTGGCTGTGGCCTGTTTGCTCGGGTTCTTCGTTTCCTACCTCATGGTACTTTCATGGGCGGATTACACTTTCGTCCAGCCTTCGGCCGCGTTGTCAAACGGATTGACGGCCGTCCTGGCAATCTACCTTTTGCATGAGCACATCAGCCCCGTCCGGTGGCTGGGGATCGCGTGCATTTGCGGGGGCGTGTTCGTCGTGGGCCGTACTCATCCGCAGACGGGAATGCAAATTTGATCGTAACGGGCGTAATCTTCTATTTGTTTATTCTGCTGGCCGGAACGGGCGGCGAAATGTGCGTCTCGCGTGCCATGAAATCCATCGGGGAAGTCACTGATTTCCGGCCGCACTCGATCGCGCTGGCGATTGGGCGGGCCATGAAAGTGCCTTGGATGTGGATCGGGATAGCCCTGATGGCGCTTGGATTCTTCTCGTTGATGGGACTGCTTTCGATCGCCAACGTTAGTTTCGTGTATCCGGCTTCTGCGCTGAGCTATGTCGTGGGCGCGCTCGGCGGAAAATTCTTTCTCGGAGAAACTGTCGGCAAGCAGCGCTGGGCCGGCGTTCTGCTGGTTTCGCTCGGCGTTCTTCTGGTCGTAGTCGGCAGGGGCTAGCGAGTTGCGAATCGGGGTGGTCGTTCGCGACGCGCTGCTGGTGCTGGCGCTTGCGCCCTTCGCTTATTACCTCTTGGCGATCCTGGCCGCGCTCCGTTTTTTCAGCGCTCGCCGTAAACTCGCCGCAAACCAGGATTTCACGCCCTCCATCAGTATCCTGAAGCCCGTCCGCGGACTCGACAACGAAGCCTACGAAAGTTACGCCAGCCTTTGCGGGCAAAACTATCCCGAATTCGAAGTCCTCTTTGGCGTCTCCGACGCAAACGATCCCGCCATTCCGGAAATCGAGCGCGTCATTCGCGATTTTCCGTCGCGCCCGATCCGGTTGCTGATCGGCTCCGAACGAGTGGGCGCGAGCGACAAGGTTAACAACCTCTGCCGCTTGGCGCGCGAAGCTCGGCACCACATTCTTCTGGTCAGCGATAGCGACGTGCGCGTGGGCCCCGGATTCCTGCGCGCGATCGTTTCGGAATTTCGCGATCCGGCCGTTGGTGGCGTCACCTGTCTCTATCGCGGCATGGCGTCCGGCTTCGCGGCCACGCTCGAAGCCCTCGGTGATAGCGGCGCGTTTGCACCGGGCGTCTTGGTCGCGCGGCTTTTCGGCGACATCGATTTTATGTTGGGCGCCGTCATGGCCGTCACGGCACCTCAGCTGGCGAGCATCGGTGGATTCGAATCGCTCGCCGACTACTTTAGCGACGATTATGAGTTGGGGAGCCGCATCGCGGCCGGCGGCAAGCGCGTCATTCTGAGCCGGTATCCCGTATCGATCGTTTATCCGCGCGAAACGCTGGGGCAGGCGTTCCGCCACCAGCTTCGCTGGAACCTGAGCATCCGCTATTCGCGGCCTTGGGGACATTTCGGACTGCTGTTTTCCCACGGGCTCGTGTGGGCAATTCTGGGCGCCGCGCTTGCGCCTTCAGCGGCCATTGTCGGAGCGTATCTTGGCGCGTACCTCGTTTTGCGCTGCGCGATGGCTCTCGCCGTGGGCGTAATGGGAATGGACGATGAAACGACGCGCCGGTGGTGGCGGTTGCTGCCGCTGCGGGATGCCCTCGCGTTTGCCGTCTGGATCGCGAGCTTCTTTCC
>JAGWRH010000244.1 GCA_028876695.1 Acidobacteriota bacterium
ATGGCGAGGATGCGATTCATGCGCGCGAAGGATATGACGATTCCGCCGTGCCGCGCGATCGCGCCTCCGGAAAGTCCCGTGCCCGCGCCTCGCCCGACCAGCGGCGTTTTGTGCTTCCGCGCCAGCTGCACGATTCCGGCAACTTCCGCCGTTGTGCGCGGAAAGACGACGCAATCGGGCCGCCCGGTTTCGACCGACCCGTCGTATTCGTACAGCAGCAGTTCTTCCGGACGATGCAGGACCGATTTCAGGCCGAGCAGCTTTTTTAAATCGTGGACCAGGCGTGATTTCATTTTCGCCGGCGGGCTCACCTTCGTTCGCCGTTATCTCTCGGCACTATAATCGCCGCGCCGGAGAGCGTCAATCGACGATCAGCCCGGGCCTCTCCGCGAACGGCGAATTCTCCCCGCCGATCGCGCTCCCGCCACTTCGCCGCCGTGGTGTATGCTACGAAGCCGCCGCCCGACGAGTTGCATCCGAGGTGAGTATTGAACAGACCCAAAGCTTTAGCGACGCGACCGCTGTTTCCCGCCGCGCGCGCAATATTGGACGCCAGCTTCGACGTGGACTACTGGCCGGTGCAGGATAAGATTCCGCGCGCCGAGCTTCTGCGGCGCATTGCCGGCTGCGACGCACTGATCTGCCTGCTCACCGAAAAAATCGACGACGAACTGCTCGCCGCCGCCCCGAAATTGCGAATCGTCTCCACCGTCTCGGTCGGCTACGATCATATCGACGTGCCCGCGTGCACCCGCCGCAATGTGATGGTGACCAACACCCCCGGCGTGCTCGACGACACTACCGCAGATCTCGCCTGGGCGTTGCTGATGGCCGTGGCGCGCCGTGTGGTCGAGGGCGACGCGTGGATGCGCACGGGCGGCTGGCCGGGATGGGAGCTCGACCAACTTCTGGGCGGAGACGTTCATGGTAAAACGCTCGGTGTCATCGGCTTCGGCCGCATCGGGCGCGGTGTGGCGCGCCGCTCGCTTGGCTTTCAGATGAAGGTGCTCTATCACGACAGCGCGCGCGTGCCTGCCGAAATCGAGCGGGAATTGTGCGCCGAATTTGTCCCTCTCGAGCGGCTGCTGCGCGATTCCGACTTCGTCACGCTCCATGTGCCGCTCACCGACGGTACCCGCCATCTCATCTCCACTTCGACGCTGAATCAAATGAAGTCCACCGCGTATCTGATCAATACGTCCCGGGGGCCGGTGGTGGACGAAGCTGCGCTGGCGCAGGCTTTGAACGAAAAGAAGATCGCGGGCGCGGCACTCGACGTCTACGAGAACGAGCCGCGAGTTCATCCCGCGCTCCTGGCTCGCCGCGACGTCGTCCTGGAGCCGCACATCGGCAGCGCCAGCATCGAGACGCGCACCAAAATGGCTGTGATGGCCGCGACGAACGCCGCTGAATTTTTCGCCGGCCGGCGCCCACCGAACGCGTTAAATGCGGACGCACTGCGAAAATAAATCCCGGAGGGATTGCATGGCACTCATTGCACGAAATCAGGCAAGGCTTACGATCGAAGGCGCGCGCGCCGTGCTTGAATCCGCGCGCCGCAAAGCCGAAGAGATCGAAGTTCCGATGAATATCGCGGTGGTTGACGACGGCGGTCACCTGCTGCTGTTCGAGCGCATGGATGGCGCGAAGCCGTCCTCGATTGCCATTTCGCTGGTGAAAGCGCAGTCGGCCGCGATGCGCCGCTCGGCGACCGGCCCTGGAAAATCGCCGGACGGCGTCAATCTTCCCCTGGCATTGGGATTGGCCGTCGCCAGCCCTGCTGAACAGACTCCGATTCGCGGCGGAGTTCCCCTGATCGTCGATTCCCAAGTGGTTGGCGCGATCGGCGTGAGCGCCGGCTCGGAGGACCAGGACTCCGAGGTGGCCCGCGCCGGCGTGGCCGCGCTCGATAAGGCGTGATAGAAACCGCGCAACGCGTTTTTCGAAATACGCTCGCGGCCCTCGACATTTCCGCGGCGATCGAAAGGAAACTCGCGCGCGACGGCGAGTCCCTGCGCATCCACGACGCGCACGTTGCTCTCGGTGCGTTCCGTAAAATTCTTGCCATTGCGTTTGGCAAGGCGTCCGTGGCGATGAGCCAAGGGCTGCTTCGCGTGCTTGCTCCAGATTTCGTGCCCGAAGGCATTCTGGTTTGTCCCGAAAAGCCGCCGCGCGAACTGGCGGGTTGGAAGACTTTCGCCGGCGGGCATCCGACCCCGAACGAGGATAGCTTCGCTGCCGGCCGCGCCATTCTGGATCGGCTGGCGCAATGCGATGATCGCACGCTGATCTTTTTTCTGATTTCCGGCGGCGGATCGGCGATGGTCGAACAGCCGCTCGATCCCGCCGTCACGCTCGAAGATTTCCGCGCACTGCATAAAGCGCTAGTCAACTGCGGCGCGCCCATTGAAGAAATCAATTCGGTTCGTAAGCACGTGTCCGCGACCAAGGGCGGACGGCTCGCCGCGGCCGCGTCGCGTTCCATGAAAATCACGCTGGCCGTGAGCGACGTGCCGACGGGCCAGGAATCGGCGCTCGCTTCCGGCCCGACGCTCCCCGATCCATCCACGGTTGATGACGTCCGCCGCGTTGTCGTCAGCTACAAATTCGCGCCCGAATTGCCGGAGCGGCTGCGCGCGGCGCTGGATTCGAAAGCGCTGCAAGAGACGCCCAAGGCCGGCGCCGCCGCGTTTGATCGTTCGCAATTCGTGCTGCTGCTTGGCGAACATGAGTTGCTGCACGCCGCGCATCACGCCTGCGAAGCGGAAGGCTACATCTGCTTCTGCGATGAGACCACTAACAACCAGCCCGTCGAAAAAGCCGCCGAATATTTGCTGGCGCAACTCGACGCCTTCGCGAACGCCAATCCGGGCAAAGGCGTTGCCGTGCTGGCGGATGGCGAGGTGAGCAGTCCCGTTACGGGAGAGGGTGTGGGCGGCCGCAACGCAGCGTTCGTGCTGGCGTGCGTGGAAAACATCGCAGGCAAAAACATTACCGTGCTGAGCGCGGGCACGGACGGTATCGACGGGAATAGCCCCGCGGCGGGCGCGGTCGCGAATGGCGGGTCGGCCGCGCGCGCGCGGGACGCGAAACTCGATCCTCGCGAGTCCGCGAGCCGGTCTGATTCGCACACGTTCTTTTCCCGCCTCGGCGACGCGATCATGATCGGTCCCACCGGAAACAACCTGCGCGATCTCCGCATTTTGCTTGCGGGCGAGCCGCGGAAATCCTAATCACTCCGCCGCGCGCGGGTTTTGCAGCAGTTGTAGCGCGATATGAATGTGCAAATCCGAGGCATCGGTGAAGTTTCCGCCGTGCAGCAACGCTTCGAGGGGCGCGATCGCGGCGGGATCGCCGCGCCGCCCGAGCGCCAAAATCGTGGCGACTTGCAGGTCGAAGTACGGCTCGTGCAGATAGGAAACCAGCGCGCTCGTGATTTTCGCGTTCGATTTGTCGAGGCCGGCGATCGCGGCGATGGCCGCGACGCGGCAGGCAAACGGTTTTCCCGGCGACGACCATTCGAGCAGCAGCGGAACGGCGCGCGAATCGTCGAGCGTGCCGAACGCCGTCAACGCCCCGCGGCGAACCACGTTGTCTGGAGAATCGGTATTTGCGGCGGAGGCGAGCACGCCGAACGCTTCGGGCGATTTGGTCCGCGCCAGAGCGCGCAGCGCGGCGGAGCGCACCAGATAGGCTGGGTCTCTCGTCGCCATAGCCGTCAGTTGTGGCACGACCGCCGCGTCCGGAGCGAACCGCGCGAGATCAGCCGCTGCCGCTTCCCGCACCCACGGCTTCGAATCGGCGGTGGCGGCGAGCACAAGTTTTTCCGCTTCTGATCCCCCGAGCTTACCGAGCGCGTCGAGCGCCTGCACGCGCACGCCCCAGAACGCATCGTGCAGCGCGGCGCTACCCAGCGCGACGATCACGTTTGGATTATTTCGAATCTCGCCCAGCGCCATCGCTGCATCGGCGCGGTCGGTGACGGCTTCGGCATTCTTCAGTTGATAGATCAGCATCTCCGGCGCCTTATCGAAATCGACCGCCTTCAACATTTTGTCGCCGGGATCGAACAGCACCATCAGCGGCGCGGAGTCCGACGGGAACGTGAACGTCTGATCGGATTTCTGAATTTCGATCGGATATGTTTCTCGCGACGAGGCATTCGCGATTTCGATATCGACCGGAATATCGAACAGTCCGACCAGGCCTTCCAGCTTTTGTGTTTGCCTTACCTCGAGCTTCACTTCGTGCGCGGCGGAGTCGTAGGAATAGCCGACCTCGAATTCCGGCGCGCCGGCGCGGTAAATCCACTGATCGAAGAAGTGATCGACGTTGGTGGACGTGGATTCCTCGATCGCCTTCTGCAAATCGCCCGTGACTACGTTCTGTCCGCGATTCACTTCGAGATAATGATGGAGTGCCGAGAAGAATTCGCTGTCGCCCAGTTGCTCGCGCAACATTTTCAGCGCCCAGCCGGCTTTTTGATAGGTGTTGCCGGCGTACTCGGTTGAATCGGTGAAATTGTGCGTCAGGATCGGCACTCCGAAAAGCCGCTTTTCGCGGAACCAGCGATTTTGTTCTTGCCAATATTCGTACGCGGCGGCATCGGCGCCATTCTTGTGTTCCAGCCAGTAATTTTCGAAAAACGTGGCAAAGCCCTCGTTCAGCCACAGATTCGCCCAATCTTTACAGGTGACCAGGTCTCCGAACCACTGGTGCGAAAGCTCGTGGGAGTTCACGTCGTCCGCGCCGACGCGATATTCCGATTCCAGCCGCGGATCGACGAGATCGGTCGTCGAAAGCGTCGCCGCACTGGTGTTCTCCATTCCGCCCTCGGTGAAATCGTCTACCGAAGTTTGCGCGTACTGCGGCCAGGGATACGAGACGCCCAATTTGCCGCTGAAGAGATCCAGCATCGCTTTGGTGCGTTCGAAGGTCGGCTCGATATCCGCTTGATCGCCGCTCGGAACCAGGTAGCGCAGGCGAACGCCGCGCCACGTGTCGTTATGCTCCACGAAATCGCCGGCGACCAAGGAAATCAGATAGGTCGAAAGCGGCTGCGATTGTTTCCAATCCCAGGTTTTCGTCCCATCGCCGTCGTTCCGCACGCTGACGAGCTGTCCATTCGAAACGGTGGACCATGACGCGGGAACGGTGAGGATCATTTCGGAAGTCGTACGATCGTTCGGATAATCGTAAATCGGAATGTAGGCGCGCGTGTCCTCGGCTTCGCCCTGCGTCCAAATTTCGATCGGTTGCCGCGGATAATTTTTGTCCGGAAGAATGAAGAAGATGCCGCGTTTGGGCCGGCCGCTATAGCGAATGAAGACGTCGTGGCGCTCGCCGCGCGCGGCCGGATGCGGAAGATCGATGGTCAGATTGTCAGGCGTTACCGTGAAGTGAACCGACGCTCCGTCAACGGCGACAGACGCAATATCGAGTCCGCTCGAATCGAAAGAGAGCTGCGAAAGGTTATCGCGCAGCGCCGCGACCGTCTCCGTCGCTTCTCCGCGAATCGCGCGGTGATTGACGTCGAACCACAGATGCGTCCGGACGTTTTGTAGGTCGTAGGCGCGGCTCGGAGCGTAGGGGCGATCGGCGCGTAAGGCGGGCGCGGCTAACAGAAGCAAGACCGGCAAAAGTATCGGCAGCGCGGCGGTCGCGAATCTCTTCGTGGGCGGCATTCGGTTTTTTTACAGATTTTCGGCGTTCGAGGCAAGGATCGCCAGAACGACATATCCCGGGCTGCAACCGGGGCCTGCGAGACGCTCGCGTATTGCGCTGCAAGCGGCGCCGCTAGCGGATCGCGGCCCCGAGGTTGAGTTGTTCGACGGCCTGCCGGTGACGGCGATAAACGAGACCCGTGGGAGCGTTTGCAGGCCGGGCGCGGAGACGCGCCGGCGCCAAACGATGCGCTACCTGCCGCCTTGATTCTCCACGCGAAGATGATCGGTTACTTTTCCGACCGTGCCGGGAACCTGGTTGGCGCGCGTGAGGGCCAGCGTCTTGTCCATCTGATTCGCCACGATGCCGGTGAGGGTCACGTGCCCCAGGTCGACGATGATGTGAATCGGAGGGACCGCCTGCGTCGCATATTTTTCAAATCCGGGGTTGGAATAAATCGCACGATAGAGAGCTAGGCGAAGCCGATTGTCGTCGGGCGAAGGCGGCAGGACCTGGATTTCATTTTTGACCGACGTAACGCCCTCGATTCTTTTGACGGCCGAAGCGGCGCCCGACTTCAGCGCCGGATTCGCCACCTGGCCCATCAACGTCACCTCCTCGCCATCGAGCTTGAATTCCAGATTGTCGAAGACGGTGTAGAACGGCTGCATCACCAGCTGGTGCCGCACTTCCTTCGTCAGCGTGACTTCGGTGCTGTACTCGCGCTGCGTTTGGGTGGCATTGTGCTGCTGTGCCAGGTTCGGGATGGCGGCATTTGCGGTACGGGTGGAAAAAACAGCCGGAAGCGATGGCACACTGCGGGCCGGCGCGGGTTTTGGAATTGGAACAGCGAGCAGGATCGAGCACGTAAGCGGGAGCAGCGAGAGCGAGCCGATCAACTTGAGCATAAGCTTCCTCCTGAGACGAAGTGCCGAAGCCGGTGAAGCGTTCGGGGCCTTTTGAATGCAGCGCGTCAATCGCCCTTATGATTTAACCCGGAGGCCGGCGTTTCGGCCTCCGCCTGCTGTATGTGAGATGCTCGTTAGATCGGCCGCGTCGCAGAGAAACGACCTAATCCTTGCCGGCCAATTATGGTACTTAAAGGTTGAGGGTCGCGACTGCACGTGCGGCTGCCGCATGGACCAGTTCCGATACCCTCCGTTTCAAGCGCCGGGCTAGCGCAGCAAAATCCGCTTGGTAAACCAAGCAGTAAACACCCTTGGCACAAAGGTCTGCCTATTCATGAACGACAATCAAGCGGGACCCTGGGCCTCAATCCACTCGAAAGGACTTCCATGGAGGCTACCCCGGTTCTCGAGTTCCTGCTGGTTTCAAACAACCACCACACGCTCGCTGCCGTCACGGACGGGCTCGAACAGATCGGAATCAAGTTCAACTTCGCTGCTACGAGTGAGGCGGGCCAGGAATATATGGGACGTTGCAAAGTGGACGGAGTAATTGTCGATCTGGAGCTGCCGGGTGCGCAGGAGTTGATCCACTCGATCCGGCGCGGCAATTCCAATCCGGACGCTGCCGTATTCGTCTGCCTGCCGCGGGAGGCGCAGTCGCCGGTAGCAGTTGTGCCCGGCGCGAACGTGCTCCTGCCGCAGCCGTTGACGGCGGAAAGCGTGGCCATGCACGTATCCGCGGCGCGCAGCACGATTCTCGGCGAGCGGCGGCGCTTCTTTCGTTGCCAAGTGAAGATTCCTCTCCATCTGGCTTCTGGCGCCGGAGAGCAGCGGGGAATGGTGACCAGCCTCGGTGAGGGCGGTATGGCTGCGTACACCGTGAGTGCCGTGGCCCGGGGCGAGTCGGTGCAGTTTGAGTTCACGCTCCCTTCCGGCGATTCGATCGAGGGAAAAGGCTCAGTGGTTTGGGCCAACAACGAGAGAATGATTGGAGCGAAGTTCATATTTCTGCGTGGCGCGAGCGAAGAGAAGCTGCAGGGCTGGCTGCGGCAGCAACTGCGCGAAGGTCCGGAAACGTAAGCCGCCAAAGGCTGCCTGCAAACCACCGCCGATCCGGCGGCGTAAGCCTGTACCAACGGACAGCGTGACGGATTCGGGGAGTACCGCGCTTGCGGTGCGCCTCGCCGCCGCGTGCTCGTGGCCTACTGTTAGGCGAAGGCTGCTCGCCGCCTTTGTTTCGACGCGGCCTAACAGGGAGGGTACGATGCGCGAAGCCGTGCGTTGTGGTGCGGTTCTGCTCTGCAGCGTAGCGATGTTTTTGACGTTCGGAGCTCGGCGCGTGGAGGCGCAGGGTCCGGCAGGCGCGGGTGCGGCCGAAGCTGCGCAGGATACTCCGCATTCGCTCAACCCCATGCACTGGATCCACAAAGATTCCAAGGATTCGGCGGATGCGCTGGGCAGCCGCGGCGATGTCGAGCGAAAGCTCACGCCGATTCTGCAGAGCGACGGAGTGCTCGCGCCGGGCGCAAACGCGAGCGAGGCGTGCGCGAATTTTCTTGAAGTGGAGGAATGCGTCGCGGCGCTGCACGCCACCCACGATCTGGGGCTGAATTTCGCCTGCGTGCGGGCCAGCGTCACCGGAGTGCACACCAGCGGGGATTTATCCGGCTGCAAGGATGTGGACCAAGACAAGCCGCAGACGCTGATGAAGGTGATTCGCGCGCTGAAGCCCGACTCCAATGCCAAGCAAGCCGCAAAAGCGGCGGAGCAAGAAGCAAAGGACGACTTGGCGAAGATCGGCGGGTAAGGCGCCTGGGCCCTTCGGTTCTCGAGAATGGAAGTTGAGTAGCGACGGGATCGCAAGCGTTAGCGCTTACGGTGCTGGAAGCTTCGGGCGCTCTTTTCGAATTGGGCGGCGATGGCCTCCGGCACCAGCACGTAGTGAACTCTTCCCCTGCTAATTGTCGCCCGCGCATACGGCGTGAAGTCAATCACAAGCAGCAAGGGATTACGGCTGTAATTCCTCAACAAGTCCAACCATAGCCGCTCTCGTATTGAATCTGCTGTCAGTTCCCCAAATACTCCCGGCGTCGAGCCAAGCCCGTAAAGCGCTCAGGCGGTCGTTCGCTACAAAAGTGGCAGTTCGCATTCGCGTCTCGGAATATAATGCGCAACCGCCAGTCGAAGCGCGGCCGAAGCTGCGGAGGATCCCATGGGCGACACCGCGAACAGCAAGCTTGCTGGTCCTATCGTTCTTTTGGGACGCATTCTCTTCTCGATTGTTTTCGTGCTCTCCAGCATCGACCATTTTGACGGTCACGACTTGGCCTACGCAACGGCTGCGCACATACCTCTGGCGAGCATCGCCGTTCCGATCGCGGGAGTGATGATTCTCGTGGGAGGCCTCTCGGTCCTCTTCGGCTACCGGGCGAAGCTCGGCGCGCTGCTGATCATCATTTTTCTGATCCCGGTCACTCCGATGATGCACAATTTCTGGGCTGTCACCGATCCCAGAATGCATGAGGTGCACGAGGTGAATTTCCTGAAAAATCTTTCGATGCTGGGAGCCGCTTTTCTGATGACACAATTCGGGGCGGGTCCGTGGAGCTTGGACGCTCGAAAGACGTCGTCCTCGGCATCCGCTATCGCGAAATCGTGATCTGCCTCTGTCGTTGATCCCTGGCTGAGCGTCAGTGCAAAGGAGAAACCGATGAAGACGAAGTTCATTGCCGGCATAGTCGCCCTTTTGTTCGTCGTATTGCTCGGATACCGGGCAACGGCGGCGAGAAACGATACGCAGTCTCGAGCCGACGATCGCGCGCAGATCGAGAACCTCATGTGGAACTACAGCCGCGCCTTATACTCGCAAAATCCCGATGCGTACGCGGCTCTCTACACGCCCGATGGTCAATTCGGAACCGGCGAACATGCCGTCAAGGGACGCGACGCGATCAAGAAAATGATCGAGAATCTGAAGCGGCGCGAGGCCGCGCAGCAGCCCGTGTACGTGATGGATCTGGACAATCACATCGAATTTTCGGACCGCAATCACGCGCATCTGGAAGCGTACTGGCTGGAAGTCACGCCGCGGACCGGGCAAAAGGCCGCGCAGGTGGTCAACGCGGGACGCCAAGTGGAAGATTTCGAGCGCATCAATGGCCAGTGGCTGATCAAGTTCCGCGATCCAGCGCCTAAAGACTGAACCCGACTCTGCGATTTGCCGCGCCTCAGTTGGCGGTTTTGATTCGGCCCGGCTCTCTGCCAACTGGAGCATCGCGCGGGTGATTCACCTAAACCTAACGCACCACGGGGCCGCTGCACGTGAAGCCAGCCGACACGACTCAGTGCGTTAACGGCCGATCCCTGCTCGCATCCGATCGTGCCCGGCGCTCAGGCCCAGCTCACAGTGAAAATACCGTTTCGGCGTTCGTCTGAAACAGCTTCTTCTTGTCGGCGTCGCTCATGGGGATGTCGTCCGTCATCGTAACTTCTTCGATTTCGAACTCGTACGGGTAGTCCATCGCGTACATCACGCGATCCACGCCGAGTACCGATTGCGCGAACTGTATCGCCGGGCCCCACGGCAGGCCGCTCGTAGTGATGAAGATATTGCGCCGCATGTAGTCGCTCGGGAGCATCTTCAGTTTGGGCATGAACGGCTTTTTCCGCCGCTCCCAATAGTCGATGCGATACAGCATGTACGGAATCCCCTCGCCCCCGTGGCCGATCACGATTTTGAGGTTCGGGAATCGGTCGAAAACGCCGGTGGTGATCAGCGCCAGCGTGTGCAAGCTGACTTCGACGTTGAATCCCCACAACGCGCGCTCGATTCCGCGCTCCAGATACGGCTGAAGCATCTGCGGCCCGGGTTCGCGGGGATGAATATAAATCGGCGCGTTCAGCGCTTCAGCCGCTTCAAACATTTCCCAGAACTTGGGATCATCAAGGTACTCGCCTTCGGTGTGCGAATTCACCACCGCGCCCTTGAGCCCCAGAGTCTTCGTCGCGCGCTCCAGCTCTTTGGCCGCTGCCCTCGGATCCTGCGGAGCAATCGCGGCAAGCCCGGCAAATCGCGTCGGATATTTACGGATCGCTTCGGCGAGCTGATCGTTGGTCGATGCCGCCAGGGAAGTCGCGGTCGGCGCGTCGAATACTTGCACGCCTGGCGCCGTCAGGAAAGTCAGCGCCAGATCGATGCCGCTGGCATCCATATCGCGGATGCGTCCTTCGCCCATATCGGCCAGCCGCCTGACGATCGGATTGCCGCCGGTGCCTCCGCCTTCGCCGGGTCGGTTGCCGGTCGTTCCCCACATGCTTGCCAGTCCCGGATGCGCGAAGGGATTCTTCTCGAGCAGCGTGGTGTACATCTGGAACAGTTCGAGCGGTCCCCATGCTCCCTCCGTCTCGATGCGTTTGTACGGCACCTTGCGCGGTTTCGCCGCCTCGCCGTTCGCCACGGGCATTTTGATGTGCGCGAGTTCCGCAGCTCGCGCCGTCGATCCGCTTGAGATCGCCGCGTATGTAAGCGCCGCGCCTTTCACAAAAGATCGTCTGTCCATTGTCGTCCCCCGATCGGTCGACTTTCGTGCTGCGGATTATACCCACATCGAATCGCACCGATGAGCACGTACGCCGAATCGCTGGAAAAGCGGACGCACGCCCACTCGCCGGCGCAATCGGAACGTGGCGTGACGCTGGCGTATGACTCCGGCTGGCCGAGGATTTACGGGAACGAGTCTATCGAGGGCCTGTAGGTGTGTCGTGGGTTTGCAACTGCTTTCGCGAGGATCCGCGCGGGGAATTGCGATCTCTCACCGTTTGACAGTTTGCGAGGCAAATCGAAGCACTTGGGCCTTGATTTCGTCGCGCACCTGGCGAAACGCTTGTTTTTCCTCTTCCCGCGAACCTTTCACGAGCAGCGGGTCCCGGACGTTCCAGTGCAGCAGGCGGGGCGTAAACGGGTACAGCGGTGCGCGCTCGCTCTTTTGATCGGCTAGCGTAATGACGTACGAGAAGGATTCTCGGAACCATTGCCCGACGTTTTTCGGGTGCTGGGTCGTGATGTCGATCCCGTCCTCGGCCATCACTGCCGCCGCCACCGGGTGAATCCCTTCAGCCGATTCGACCGAACCGCTTGCGCTGATAAAGCGGCCTCCTCCCAGCGCTCGCAAAAATCCCTCGGCCATTTGCGCGCGGACCGAATTCCGAATCGAAAGAAACAGGACCTTAGTTTCCTTCTGCACTGTATCTCCACCGGTGAATGCCGCTTAATGATGTGGACTTTCGTAGCATTTCATTTTACCACCAACGCCCATCCGGCATCCGCTCGACGCGCTGTGTAGGTTTTTGATCCGACGCTCTAAAAAATACACGCTCAAGATGCTGTTTTGGGCGCGACTTCGACTGGAATCCGGCTGAGCTTGCGGTACACGCGAACGCGGCGGCGAACGGGCCACCAGTCGTACAGGTAAATTTGCATCGGGCGCCACATGGCCACCCATCCGGCAATCGTCAGGCTCTCGCGGCCTACAGAAGCCCAGGTGCCGCTTCCCGCGAAAAGCACTTTGCTCACCACGAGGCATGCGGAAAGAAACGCTACGCCGATCAAAAGGCTCGTCCGGCCCTGCTTCAATAAACGCTTCAGTTCGAGACCGCCGATTCTGGCGCGATACGAGAAATGATTGCGAACAGCTGTTTCGATTAGTTCCTTGGGGTCTTCGGCGGGCCACTGATCGAGATAGACGCAGAGCCGCAGCGGAGTGTCCAGCGAATATTCCTGCGCCCAGCTGACGATGAACTCTTCTGCGTCGTCGTCCAGATCTTTCTCCCGGAACGGTGAGGGGTCCATGGAGTTGAACAACTGGCTCAGGTCTCGAAGCCGCACGCGAATCGAATGCGGCCGCGCGTGCCCTTTCGAGCGCTGGCGCGGTGTTGATGAACCGGCCTCTTTCGGACTTGAGCTCTCGGCTTTAGCGGAGTCAGGGGACGGCATGGAAGCGTGGAGAGAATTGTAGCCCGGATTCGCCGATCGGGAGAATTCGCCGCCCCCAGTATCCGCCCCGCGGCGCTGGCTTCGCGCTATTTCGATCGCGCGCCGCCACTTCTTTTTCCTTCCGGAGTTTTCTCGTCGGCTTGATTAACGGTCGAAGGCTGGCTCTCAGTCGCAGCCAGCAAATCGTTTCTAACCGGCTCGGGAACATCGTTTCCATGCGCCACCAGAAGGCTCACCTGCCAAAGCTGAGTGTCGGACAAGTTCTTCTTGAACGACGGCATCCCGGACAGCCGAATGCCATTGGCAGACTTCCAGTAGCTCACGGCAGGCGGATCGTCCGTCACTCCCTTACCCTTGAATAGCTGCGTGGGCTTCGGGAACATCATGTTCACGTTGTCCGACGGATGCCCTGGCAGTCCATGGCACTCGGCGCAATTCCGCTTGTACACGTTCGCGCCGGCCATCAGGTTGGCTTCGTCGGCGGTGATCGGCGGCTGTCCCACGTGCTGCTTATCGATGTGTGCTTCGAGAGCCATATTGGCCAGCCGTCTTTCAAATGGCATCAGCGGATCGGAAACCGCGACGGGTGCCATTCCGGAAGCAAAATAGTAGTACGTAACACCCACGCATATCGCAATGCCAACGATAATTCCAATTACGAGCCCCTTGACCATTTTCCGCTCCTGTTCAGTTTTTCACATCGAGCAAGCGATTTCGTCGCACGCGGCGCCGCCCATCCCGTCTCTCCATTCCGTCGGCGAGGCTGATCTTATACACGTTCTAGATTGTTGTGGACGGATATTCTGCGCGCCGCCGTCGCCTCCATAACAAATTG
>JAGWRH010000245.1 GCA_028876695.1 Acidobacteriota bacterium
CCCTGACACGGACCCGAGCACGTCGGGCGCGGGTGTGGACGGTGCGAAGGATGCGGCACTCGGCCTGCTTATTCCACCAAGCAGCATGCGGATTTTCCGCTCAGCGGATCGGGCGATGCTATTTTTCCGCGCGGGCGATGCGCGGCCAAGCTTTTCCGCCTCAAACTACCCCCGACCGCGCATCGCCCGCCATCGCGCTACCCCCATTGGCTTCGCGACCTCGAACCGGTTTACAGAACGGCGGCCGAAGTGAACCGTTTGGCGGCGTTATTTTTTCTGCTGCGATTGCTGGACGTTGTAGGCCTGCCACTCGATCGAGACGATGTAGTCGTGAATGGCTTGCACGTCCTGCGCGCTGAGGACATTTTTCCAGGGCGGCATGCCGGCGTTCTGAAACAGGCCATCGAGGACGATGCGCTGAAATTCCGCATGCGTTTCGGGCGAAAGGCGGCGCAGATCGGGCGCGAGGCTGCGGTCCATATTCAAGTGGCATGAGGAGCAGTGATCCTTGAAAAGCCGCGCACCCTGCTGGAGGGTCTGCGGCGTTCCGGTTTGCGCGGGCGGTTTCGGGAAAGGCGGAAGCGGCGGCAGGAGCGGCGGGACGGGCGTGGGCCCGCCATCGAGCCTGAAAGCGAGGATGCGGCCGTCGTTGCCTCGCTGATAGGCGGCGCTGGCGGGATGGGCGAAGTTCCATCCGCCGCCGCCCCATGCGGCCATCACCGCGATGTACTGCACGCCATCGATTTCGTAGGTCATGGGCGCGGCGCCGATGGATGAGCCGGTGAAGATTTGCTTCAACTTTTCACCCGTTCGGGCGTTGAAAGCGCAAAAATATCCGACGCCATTTCCCTGGAACACCAGCCCGCCGGCCGTGGATAGCACGCCCGAGCGGTCCCACCAATCGGACTGCAAAACGTTCCACACCGCTTTGCCGCGCAGCGGATCCCACGCGCGCAAGATCGAGTTGCCGGAAAAAATCGTGGTCTGTCCATTCTCGATGGCGGGAATGTACACGAGTCCGGTTTGCGGATCGTAGGACATGGGATTCCAATTGTGTCCGCCCATGGGCGAAGGTTCCACGTAACGCTTGCCGTTGTAGGAATATTTGTAGGAGCGCGCGTCAGGGGTTTCGACGGGACGGCCAGTTTTCAAGTCGATGTATTTGGCCCAGGTGACCGGGACGAAGGGATTCGCGGACAGGACTTTGCCGGTTTTGCGATCGATGATGAGGAAGAAGCCGGGCTTGGGCGCTTGCAGGATCACTTTATGCAGCGCGCCGTCGATCTTCAGGCTGGTGAGAATCATCGGCTGGACGACGTCGTAATCCCACTGGTCGCCGGGAACTTCCTGGTAATACCAGATCATGCGCCCGGTATCGGGATTGAGCGCGATGAGCGAGGAGATGTAGAGATTGTCTCCGCCGGACGGGCTGCGCTGTTCGCGATTGAAGAATGTGCCGTTGCCGGTGCCGAAATACACCTGGTTCAGCTCGGGATCGTATTGAATGGCGTCCCAGACGGTGCCGCCACCTCCCATTTTCCAGTCGCTTTTCGGATCCCAGGTCTGGGCGGCTTTTTTCAGCTCGGGATTTTCATACGGCTTACCCGGGGCGGGCGGGACGGTGAAGAAGCGCCAGGCGAGTTTGCCGGTATTCAGGTAGTAGGCGCTGACGTATCCGCGGGCATCGAATTCGCCGCCCGCATTGCCGATGATCACCACGCGATGCGCCACTTCCGGCGCGCCGGTGCTGGAATAACCCTTGGTGTGATCGACGAGAGTATCGACCTTCCAGATGACGCGGCCGGTGCGCGCGTCGAGGGCGAAGAGATGGCCGTCGTACGACGCGACGTACACCTTGCCTTCCCACACGGCCACGCCGCGATTGTCTTCATCGCAGCAGGTGTGCTGATTCACCTCCATATTATTGTGCGGATCGAAAGTCCAGATCGGTAGCCCGGTGCGCGCATCGAGCGCGTAGACTTCGCCGACCGGGCCGCTCGTGTACATCACTCCGTCGACGACGATCGGGGTGGCCTCGAGAGCGCGGACCGTGCGCGTCTTGTATTCCCAGGCGAAGCCGAGGCGCGAGACGTTGGACAAGTTGATTTGCGTGAGCGGCGAATAGTAGCCGCGGCCGAAATCGCGTCCGGAGGTGAGCCATTCGCCGGGATGCCGGTCGGCGGACATCAGCCGCTTCAGATTGATTTGCCCGAAGGAGCGCGGCGTAGAGGCTCGCGCGCGCGTCTGCGCGAGGGATTTGGCCGCGCCACAGGCGAACGGCGGTGCGACGATTGCGAAAATCAGCGATAGGGTCGCGGCTTTACGATTCACGGGCAGGGGCCCTCCCATCCTTCGTTAATTCAGCAGCGCTTTTCGCACATCCGGCTACTGCGAACTCCAAATCGAAGGCATGTTGTAGGGAACCTGTGCCATCGTGGCTTCGATCTGGAAGATTTTTCCGCCGCGAATCTTGAAGAGCTCCAGTATGCAGAGGCTGCTCGGCGTGCGAAACGGAGATTCCAACTCGCGGCCATCGGTGAGCTTGTATTTGGAGACGTTTCCGCTGTGGTCGAGGAAGACGCGAGCGAGGATCAGGCCGCGATCGAGATCGACGAGGGGAAAGCCGCGGCTGCGGGCGCGATCGTCGTAATAGAAGTAGCCGGTCTTGAACTGGGCTTCGCAGCCGAGATTGGTGACCGGGAAAATGTGGTAGGAGGGATTGTTGGTGGACTGCATGGCGTTTTCTTCGCGGTTGCAATCGGGATCGAAGGTGGTGTGGATCGCGCCGTTGTTGCGCTGCAGGGTATCGAAGTAGCCGCGCACCAACTGGATCATTTTGGCGCGCGGGGTGCGCTGGTTTTGCGGCAGGATGCCGTCGAACCAGCCCCGCTTGGCGAAATGGTCGAGAGCGGGCGGGCCAATGAGCCCGGAAGGCCGCGCGACCACCGTTTCGATTTCGGCGATTTTGCCGCCGGCGATCGTCATGCGCATGGCGTAGGGCGAGTTGGTTTTCGCCTCCTGGACCACGCCGAGATAGCCGACAACGCCCTCGGGAACGTCGGCGAATCGCACGCCGCCGGGGCCCATGGCGGTGAGGGTGTTCCACAGGCCGTCGCCGACTTTGAGGAAGACGTTGTTCTCGCTGAATTTGTAGTTCGCGGCGAGCGGCAGGCCGGCGGGCTTGTGCGCGGCGAGCGCCTGGAGATATTGATCGAGGAAGCCGTAGAGGCACTGGCGATCGCATGCGTTCGCCGCGGCGGCTGCATTCGCGCGGGCGGCGCGGTTTCGCGCATGAGCCGGCGGCGCGAGCAAGACTGGCGCGATGGCGACAAAGCACACTAGAACGGCGAGGAAGCATCGGCGCATAAATTCTCCCTTCCGAATGAGCGACGAAAGCACTGTGGGCAGAGCCGCCCCATAAAACAGGTGTAGCGAATGCGAGAGTGTACATCACTGGAACCGGATCGCATCAAGGATTTGGCCGCTCGGGCCGGCGCTTCGCGCCCGCGCTGGTGGCAAACCGGCCGAGGATAAGCGAAACTTGGGGGCCGTGACCCGCGGGGGCGAGCGCCTGTAGATAGCGGAGCGCATGGGACGAAAATCGAGGGAACGATCCATGAAAAACGCCAAGCCGAAGAAAGAGGAATTGTCTCCGCAACGCGCGGAGCGGCTGCTCAGAACGCTGAAAGAGCGATTTGAGGAAAATATGCGCCGGCATGCGGGTCTGGAGTGGGCTAAAGTGCAGGCGCGGCTGGAGGCGAACACGGGGAAACTGCGGTCGATTCATGAAATGGAAGCGACGGGCGGCGAGCCGGACGTGGTGCGGCACGATCCCAAGACGGGCGAGTACGTTTTTTGCGATTGCGCCGCGGAAAGCCCGAAAGAGCGAAGAAGCGTTTGTTACGACCGGCAAGCGCAGGAGGAACGAAAAGAGTTCAAGCCCAAAAATAACGCCGTGGATATGGCTGCCGCCATGGGCGTCGAGCTTTTGACCGAAGAACAGTATCGAGAGTTGCAGAAACTGGGCGAGTTCGACACGAAGACATCGAGTTGGGTGAAGACTCCCGCGGAAATCCGCAAGCTGGGCGGGGCGCTATTTTGCGACCGCCGATACGATACGGTGTTCGTCTATCACAACGGAGCGGAATCGTATTACGCCGCGCGAGGATTCCGGGGGTCGCTGCGGGTCTGAGTTTTTTGGCGAGTGCGAGCATCCATCGAGCGATCATTCCCTGGATTGCGAGCCGCTCAAGTTGCCGCGCGCGGGTTACGAGTCTATGATGGGATGTTGCGCGTAACGGCGCGAGACGCGCGTGGCGCAGCGGAATTCATTCGAAAGGCAATCATGGCCAGCGGGGCAAGCGAAGCGGCGGTGCTCGAAGCATTGCGCGGCGTGATCGATCCGGAGCTGCATAAGGACATCGTCACGCTGAAGATGGTGAAGCTGGTGCAGGTGAACGACGGCATTGTATCGCTGCAGGTTACGCTGACGACGCCGGCGTGCCCGCTTCGCGAGACGATCGAAAAAGATATTCGCGCGGCGCTGGGGAAGGTGGCGGGCGTAAAGGACGTGATGCTGCGCTTCGACTCGTCCGTTCCGGAAGGCCGGCGGCTGCAGGACAAAGCGCCGATTGCCGGAGTGAAAAATATCGTTGCCGTCGCGAGCGGCAAGGGCGGCGTGGGGAAGACGACCGTCGCCGTAAATCTGGCGATTGCGCTGCGACAAATGGGCGCGGCCGTGGGGCTGCTCGATGCCGACGTGTACGGGCCAAACGTGCCGGTGATGCTCGGCACCACGGAGCAGCCCAAAGCGCTGGATGAAAAGACGATCATCCCCGTGCAGACGTACGGCGTGAAGATGATTTCGATGGGGCTGCTGAATCCGGGCGATAAGCCGCTGGTATGGCGCGGGCCGATGCTGCACAGCGTGATCCAGCAGTTTTTGCGCAGCGTGCGCTGGGGCCAGCTGGATTATTTGATCGTGGATTTGCCGCCGGGCACGGGCGACGTGCAATTGAGCCTGATTCAGAGCGTGGCCGTGAGCGGAGCGGTGATTGTGACCACTCCCTCGATCGTGGCGCTGGCGGACGTTCGCAAAGCCGTGGAGATGTTTCGTCAAGTGAACGTGGAAATTATCGGCGTGGTGGAAAATATGAGCTACTTCGCCTGCCCGCATTGCCAGGGGCGCATCGACGTGTTCGGGCACGGCGAAGGCGAGCGTATGGCCAAGCAGTTCGACGTGCCATTTCTCGGCGAGATCGAAATCGATCCGCAGATTCGCATCGGCGGCGACACCGGCAAGCCCGTCGCTTCATTGGGACAGGACGCGTCCGGCGCGAAGAGCATGTACGCGATGGCGTGCAAGGTCGCGGCGCGCATATCCGTAGTGAATTTGTCGGCGACGGCGCCGGTGGTGGAAATATTGTAATCGCCGCTTCGGCGCGCCAATAGAGCGTTTCGAGTGCAGTGCGACGTTTGTTTCCCGCGAGGAGTAAGGCGCCCGCCTGGGAGGCGGCCGCAACATTTGGTTCCATCTCGGAGA
>JAGWRH010000246.1 GCA_028876695.1 Acidobacteriota bacterium
CGTCCGCGCACTCTGCGGACGAGTGAGGCGTCTGCCTTGTGGTTCGACTGTTTCGGGGCACCCAAGAAAAAGCTTTGCATCTCCTCCCGCGCCTAGGTACATTCCGTCCGGTTACGCGACGATTTTCGTCAGGGGAGGGAACTGCCGTGAGCCGGATTCTTTCCGCAATCGTGATTCTTATCGTGACGGGCGCGATGCTGTTCGCATCGCCGCGAAACGCGAACGCCGCGAGGGCGAAAAAGCTCCCGGCGCACTGCGACCGCGCTTGCCTAACAGACGTGATGAACGACTACATCGCTGCGCTGCTTTCGCATGACCCGTCGCGCGTGCCGCTTGCGCCCAACGTGGAATTCGTCGAAAACACGCAGGTGTTGCATCCCGGCGAAGGCCTCTGGAAAATTGCCGACGGCCCTCCGACCGCCTTCAAAATCTACGTTCCCGATCCGGTTTCTGAGCAAGTGGGCTTCATGTGCGAGATGCGCGCCGATAACAAGCCGATCCAGGCCGGCTTCCGCCTGAAAATCCGCCACGGAGAAATCGTCGCCGCCGAGCACCTGTGGGCCGATAGCACGCCGGCGCAGATGAAAAATCTCCAGACGCCGCGGCCCGCGTTCCTCGAAAAAGTGCCGCCTTCCGAGCGCAATACCCGCGCCGATATGCTGAAAATCGCACCAACGTATTACACCGCCGTCACCAGCGCCGATTCGAACAACGCGCCTTTTGCCGACGATTGCGTGCGCCACGAAAACGGCATGCAGAACACCAGCCGTCCGCTGCCGCCGAATCCCACCCCTCGCGACGTGCTCAATTCGTATGGCTGCGGCGCGCAACTCAAAACCCACGTGATGGACTACATCACGCGTATCGAGCCGCGCCGCGTGATGATCGCGGACCCTGAATACGGCCTGGTTATGGGTTTTTCGCAATTCCGCCATCCGATGGACCAAAAGACCGAGAAAATCGTCGGCGTCCCGGGCATCACCTCTCAGACTTTGAGCTTCAAGCCGTTCGACAACGTTGCCGTTCACATCTTCAAGGTTTCCGGCGGCAAAATTCACGAAATCGAGGCCCTCGGCCACTCGCAGATGCCCTATAACTGCCCCACTGGATGGGAAAATTTCCCGGACCACGGCCGGTAGGTGGCGTAACCGTGTCATGCTGAGGAGGCCGCTGCAGCGGACGACGAAGAATCTCTGTTGTCGTTTGTCGATGCCTGGCTTTCTATGACTCTTCCTGCGGAAAAGCGCGACGCCCGCCTGATGCGCCGCATGTTCGGCACCATCGCCTGCCGCTACGACTTCGTCACGCGCATTTTCTCCTACGGCATGGACCGCCGGTGGAAACGCGGCGGAGTGGATCGGCTGGCGCTGCCGGAAAACGCGGCCGTTCTTGACCTTGCCGCCGGCACCGGCGATTTTTCGCGCCTGGTGCTCGAGCGTTTTCCCGGGGCGCATGCCGTGGCGGTCGACCTAACCGAGCCCATGCTGCGCCGTGCGCGCGGGCGCGGCATCCGCGACGTCCTCTGCGGCGACGCCACCACGTTGCCGCTCGCGAGCGAATCGTTCGATTGCGTGCTTGTCGGCTACGGCCTGCGGAATTTTCCGGACCTCGCCGCGTCGCTCAGGGAAATCGAGCGCGTCATGCGTCCGGGCGGCTGGCTCGTTACGCTCGATTTTTTCCTGCCGGCGAACTGGCTTTTCCGGTGGTGCTATCTCGGATATCTCTACGCGCAGGGTGCGGTTTGGGGATTGCTTCTTCACGGCCGGGCGCGCACGTACACCTATATTCCGGCGTCGCTGCGGACGTTCGTTTCGATCAAAGAACTTTCCACCCTGCTCGCGCGCGCCGGATATCAGCAGATTGAAGCGCGCAGCTTCATTTTTGGCGGCATCGGCATGCATTGGGCGCTTCGCCGCTCAGCCCCCGCCGCCGCGGATTGAAATACTCGCCGCGCTCCGAGAGTCAGCCCCGGGATCCGGGAAAGGTAGTAAGTCCTCTGGCGCGATCCCTGGCCCAACGGCTCGAATACGTGCTC
>JAGWRH010000247.1 GCA_028876695.1 Acidobacteriota bacterium
ACAGGGAGAACCGGCCGGGGTGGAGCACGCAGCAAATGGGTTTCCGCCGCAACCGGGAGCAACCGCGGTGCTGGTTACCGATGGGTTCAGATTGCGCTGGCTGAACAAATGAACGCCCCGGGAACCCACGTAACCGACGGTCAAAACGGTTCCTCTGCCGAGTTCGCGCTGCACATTCAGATTCCACTGTTCCTGATACGGAGCCACGGTGGTGTTGAACGGCACGCCATCGCCCAAGCTGGTGCAGAAGCTGTTGAAGAGAACATTATTCGCGATGCACTTGGTGGGCGGAACGTCCGGCGGAAGCGCGGGGGGGAAATTGATGAAAGCATTGGGAAAGCCCATCGTGAACGGAGAAAACTGGTGATAGTTGAAGGGCGGGTCGAAATAATACGCCGATGCGTAGGTGCGAGCAGCGACCGGGTCATGGAAGATGCCGAACCCGGCGCGGATCGACGTTCTCTCATCTCCGAAGGGCGCCCACGCCAGGCCGATCCTGGGATCGATATTTTTCCGATTCGGGCTGGTCTGAAATACGTGGCCAACGTGCGCAAACGCGCCATTGCCGAAGGGCGGATTCAGTATCGTGTAGAGGGGCCAGCCGGACGGATTGGAGCCGTACTCGTAGCGAACGCCAAGGTTCAGGGTCAGCCGTGAATTGACTTTCCAACTGTCGTTGACGTACGGGCTGATATCGATCTCTCTGAAGTACCGACGCGGCTGGTCGGTAAAAGGGCTGTCCTGAACCGCGTATCCGACAAACGGAGTTCCGGAGAGAAAGTTCTGCAAGTTTAGGAATGTGTAGCTGCCGCCGTACTCGAAAGGCGCGTTGATATTCGATTGAACCCGGACGATATCGGCGCCAAAGCTAAGCGTATGAGCGCCGCGGATCCACGCCAGGTCGTCGCCCGCTCCAAAAGAATTCTGGGCCAGAGCGTCGGAGACGAACTGGTTGCTTCCTACACCGCCAATGGTAAAGAAGAAGGGGTTCACAGACGCAGTCTCAGGAAAGCGAGCGGGATTGAAGTTCAAGGGATCGGACGCAGCAGGAAGCGTGCTATTGGAGAACGAAGATTCGTACGTGCGGCTGAACAGGACGCGGGCGTTATTGACCACGTTAGCGGAAAAAATGTGGCGTTCCTGGACGGTGATGAAGTGATTCTTCGTATGATCCACTTCCGGCCAATAGGGCAGAACTGATCCGCCGAATCCAGTGAGTGGACTCAGGTTGTAGGCGCGGTCGAGAACGTAGCGTCCAAAAAGGTTGTCGCTGGGCGACAGCGTGTAGTCAATGCGCCCGAGGACGTAGTTCTCGTTGGATTTCTCCGTAGCGTTAATCGTGGTGAAGTAGTAGCCGCCCCGGTCGGTCACGCCCGCGGGCGGGGTCACCTTGTTGTACAGCCCCATAATTCCGTTTATCGCGGAAGCGGCCGCCGCATTTTGGCCGGTGGCTCCAGCACCTATGGGGACGCCCTGGAATGGATTCGTCGCGCTCCCAGGAGCCCCCGATGCCACCGCAGGACAGCCAGGATAGGGCGTGCCCGGTGGGAAGCCAGAGAGCGCGCTGCATGGGAGTTGGCCGATTACGCCATTACCGATGATGTAGGGCTCGGGATACCCGACGCTCGCCGTGGTTTGCCCGAGCGATTGCCGGAAGCCTTCGTAATTCCCAAAGAAGAACAGTTCATTTTTCTTGATTGGACCACCCAAACTGCCGCCAAATTGATTTCTGCTAAACGTCGGCTTGTACGGCTGATGGGTGGGGGTCAGATCGAAATAACTGCGGGAATCGAGCGCGGAATTGCGAACGAATTCGTATCCGGAGCCATGAAAGCTGTTGGTTCCGGACTTGGAGACCGCGTTCATCACGGCACCGTTGCCGCCAAACTGGGCGCTATAGGTGTTGGTGAGCAGGGTGAATTCCCCAATCGCCTCAACACCGAGCGAAGTGCCGAGCACTTCGGAGCCGGCCTGGTGGTTCCAAAAGTCGGCCATGTTCTCGTTATCCAGCAAGAATTGCTCGCCCTCGGTCCTCGCTCCGGCGACGGAATAACTGGGCGCCGTGCCGTAGAGAGAGATCGTTGTAGCCGGGGTTGGAGTAACGCCGGGAGCTATATTCAGCAACTGCTCGAAGTTGCGGCCGTTGAGCGGCAAATCGACCATTTGCTGAGGGCTGACGAGCGACGAGATGGCGGTGGATTGCGTTTCGACCTGGGAGACTTCGGATTCGACGGTGACGGTTTGCTGTTCCTGGCCGACCTGGAGGGTCAGGTTCACGACGAGCTGGCTACCCACGGCGACGCTGACGTTCTTCTGGACGGTGGTTTGAAAGCCGGATTTCGAGGCAGTGACCTGGTACGGGCCGACAACGAGATCGGGAGCGTTGTAGCGGCCTTGATCGTTGGAGGTAAGAGTCAGATTGACGCCTGTGGCGGTGTTGGTAACGAGCACCTGAGCTCCGGCGATCACGGCGCCGCTGGCGTCGGTGACAGTGCCTGAAATGTTGCCGGTGACGGCTTGCGCATGCACCGCAGGCGCGCCAGCGATGCACAGACACACGGCGGCCAGCGCACACCACCAAAATTTCACGAACGCATTCGGGCCTCTGAGCATAGGGGTCAGCCTCCCGATAAGATTTCGAATTGGAATCCACCCCCGCCACCCGGCGGGCAATGGAGCAGCTATTACCTTGGCTAGCAAGCCTATGTCAAGTACAAAACGGCATTGAGCAATAACGGCGCAGCACGTTGCACCGCGCGACTCGGAATTGGCGACGCGCGCGGCGGGCGCAGAGAGCGGTATGCGAAACGATCGCCGGCGGCGCGACCGCATCGATTCGATCCTCGTTGTCGCTATAATATGCGCTGGTTGAAGACGATGCGATTCCGTTCCGCATTCGAGATGGCGTTTCGCGCGCTGGGGCGCAATAAGATGCGCACGGCGCTCACGATGCTGGGAATTACGATCGGCATCGCCGCGGTGGTGTGCTCGGTGGCGGTCGGGCAGGGCGGTTCGCAACAGGTGGAAACTCAGCTCGACAATATCGGCGACAACATGGTGTGGATCGAGGCCGGTGGCAGGAATGTGAACGGCATCCGCACCGGCAATGACGCCACGAAAACTCTCACAATAGAAGACGCACGGGCCATCCTGCGGGACATTCCGCTGATCCAGAGCGTCTCACCGAATGTGGACGGCCACGTCCAGGTGGTTTACGGAAACAAGAATTGGTACACCTCGTATCGCGGCGACGATCCTGACATGCTGGCCATCCGGCGATGGAAAGTGGCTACCGGTACCACGTTTACCGAACAGGATGTGAAGACGCTGGCAAACGTCTGCGTGCTGGGACAAACGGTGGTGCGGGAACTTTTCGGCGACGACGATCCACTGGGCAGGACCATCCGGGTGAAGAATTTGCCGTGCAAAGTGATCGGCACGCTCGAAGCCAAGGGCCTTTCGATGACCGGATACGACCAAGACGATTTTGTGCTGATGCCGTACACGACGGTTCAACACAAGATCGCCGGCATCACCTGGCTGGACGATATTTTCACATCGGCCGTTTCCACCGACGCTATCGATACCGCCCAGGCACGAATTTCACGATTGCTCCGGCAGCGGCATCATTTAAGGGCGGACGAGCCGGACGATTTCAACATCCGCCATCCGGAAGAAATCCTGCAGGCGCGCGACGAAGCCAGCCAGACTTTCACGATCTTGCTCGCGTCCATTGCATCGATATCGTTGCTGGTGGGCGGCATCGGGATCATGAACATCATGCTCGTATCGATAACCGAGCGGACGCGCGAGATTGGCGTGCGAATGGCGGTGGGCGCGACTGAGGATGATGTACGAATACAGTTCCTCACCGAGGCGGTGGCGCTGAGCCTGATGGGAGGGGCGGCAGGCGTGGCCGTGGGAATCGCGACGTCGATCGGCGTGGCAAACATATTTCAGTGGCCGGCTCCGATTTCGGCGATGGCCATTGTCGTCGCGGCGTTGTTTTCGGCAGCGGTGGGAATCTTTTTCGGTTACTACCCGGCGCGCCGGGCGTCTCAGCTCGATCCTATTGAAGCGCTGCGGTATGAATAACGGCCGCGCGGAATTGTCACCTCGCGGGAGAGAATGCTACACTCGCGTGACCCGCGGACGACCCGAGCGCCAGAAAAGCACGATCCGACCGACACGTGCCTGGCCTGTATATCGCCGGTACGGCATCAGTTTGAATATTGCCTGCTCGTGTCAGGACCAACGAATTCACACTGAGGGTTACGGAATCGTGCGCCGGATTCCGGTTTGCCTCTGAAGAAATACGCTCCGGGGCCATTGTTCCTGAAACAAATTGCCGGTTTCGCACGTTTCAATAGCTTAGGATTTCCGCACATCTTAGCGTGTGGTGACGTTCTGTACCTATTGGATTTGGAGAGGATAGACGAATGAACAGGTTTACGCACGCGGCGTTCGCCGTGCTCATGGCGGCCTCGATTGCGGTGACTCCGCTGTATGCTTCGCCGGCGCAGGACCCAAATAACGCCCCGGCGCAGAACCAAAACAATACTCAGGCTCCCGCGGCCACGGCGCCCGCCGAGCAGGCGCCGCAGGGGTCGGCTGCGCCCGGGAACGGGCCCGCGCAACCCCGAATGCAGACGACACCGCCGGAATATCAGCCCCCCGCGGAAGCGGCGGGCCCACCCTCGGCGCCGGCGCGCACCGTTCCGCTCGGACAGCAGAAGTTGAACCGCTCCGCGTTTCCCGACATGGTGGCGCCGTATGAAGGAGTTCACCTGCCGGAGCCCATGCTGACGAACACGCCGCGGATCGAGCAGTTGATTCAAAACGGCAAGCTGATGCTCAGCCTGGAAGACGCGATCTCGCTGGGCCTCGAGAACAATCTCGGAATCGCCGTGGAACGGTATCAACCGATGCTGGACGAAGCGAATTTGCTGCTGGCGGAATCGGGGCGAAACGGATTGCTAAATTTCGATCCGACGTTCACGAGCAGCTTCAGTCTGGAACAGCAAGCTTCGGTAGTTAACAACCCATTTTTCGGCGGAATCGGCACGCTCAGCGCGTCGGGCAATCCAGTGAAAACGCCTCCTCCTCTGGTGTTCGGGCATTCGTTCAGTTCCAACTTTGGCCTTACGAAGAATTTCGCCCTTGGGACACAAAGTTCCGTCACGCTGGATATGACGCGCGCGTCCACCAGCATTCCCATCGATTTATTCAATCCGTACGTGCAGTCCACGCTGACCGTACAGCTGACGCAGCCGCTGCTGAACGGCTTCGGGCGGCTCGCAAACACGCGGTACATCATCGAAGCGAAGAACACGGTGAAAATCGGCGAGTCGCAGTTTCGCAACCAGGTGATCACGTCGGTGACGCAGATCGCGCACGATTATTGGGAACTGGTGTACGCGCGCGAAGCCGTGAAAGTGGGGCAAGTGACGGTGGCCGCCGATCAGCAGCTCTACGAAAACAACAAAAAGCAGCAGCAGATCGGCACAATGGCGCCGCTCGACGTGATCGACGCGCAATCGCAGTTGGCGACCGACCAGCAAAATTTGGTGCAGGCGCAGACCGTGCAACTGCTCGATCAGACCAACCTGCTGGTGGACATCACCAAAGATCCGCTGGCCGGACCGTTGCAGGGGCTGGAAATCGTACCGGCGACGCCCATTTTCAATCCCGCGCCGACGGATACTTCGCTCGAAGCCGCAGTGAAGGAGGCGATGCAGAACCGGCCGGAAATCGAGCAGGCGGAGCTGAACCTGAAGAATGCGGGGATTGAAATCAAGGCGACGAAAAACGCCTTGCTGCCGCAGCTGAACCTGACGGGAGAGTATCAGTCGGTGGGGCTCGGCGGGCTGGAACGGAAAACCTCGACGACCAGCGCGATCGTGGGACCGAATCCGCTCGTGCCGATTTGGGATACGACGATCGGCGCGCCGTCGCTGACGCTTTTTGAGCCGCTCGCCGTATCGACAACAAATCGGT
>JAGWRH010000248.1 GCA_028876695.1 Acidobacteriota bacterium
ATGAGCAGCGTGCCGTCCGCGAGTTTGATCAAGGGACGCACGCGATGGAAGCCGGCGGTTACAGCGGTGAACTTGATATTGGCCATGCCGCGAAGATCGAAATAGTTGTTGCGATCGCTCAGAGTGAAGCCACAGGGACGTTCACACAGACCGTCAAACGTGTGAGGCGAGTAGGGCCCCTTGCCGACGGAAACGATGATGTCCTTGCCGTCGCCATAGAGGTGCAGGTCCACGCTCGGCGTGGTGACGGTGCTCTGGCTCAGTGGCAGCCGCTCGGTGTTTTCAAAGGTCATGCGGAAGAGCATCTGCGGCCGCGGAGGGCGAGCGCCAGCGGGAGCCGGCGCGGGAGCGGCTTGCTGCGCCTGGGTTGGCGCCGCTGCCAGTATGCATGCGAAAAGCGCAACCGCGGCGAAGGCTAGGCTCTTCGATCCCATGGCGTCCCTCCTTGCTGACTCAACTCGCCGCTTCGCGCGACACACGCTGCGCCCAATCGCGCGGCGCGCGGATCTACTGTTTCGGCGGAGCAGGCGCGGGCTGATTCGGCGCGCCGTTGCCGCCACCATTGCCATTACTGCTCCCGGGCGGAGGCGCGAGGAAGTTATCGTAGTTCACGCCGGGCGTCGGCGGCGCCACAGCTCCCGGGTGAGTCGTGAATCCGATGATTCGTCCCATGAAGATGATGCTGATCCATAGCACGAGCGAGACGGCCGCCACCGCTTTGCCCGCGCGCGGCACGGATGGACCGCTGCCCCAAATATGCACCGTTCGGCCCGCGGTAAATTCGAAAGCAGCCATGTTCAGGCCGGCGAACACGAGCAGAATCATCTTGGTCCTGAAAAATGGATTGTGATAATACACGCGGGCGTTGGTGGTGAACATCATCAAACCGGTCAGCACGGTCAACGCGAACGCGCCCCACGTCCACTTCAGGATGTCCTGGGTCATCCGCTGGACAGCGCGTTGGACAGACGCTACTCCCAGCAAGCGAAGATCGATCACGGCGATCGTACCGACAACTAGCGTAAAACTCATCACGTGAATCGATTCGATGATCGGGAACATCCAGATCGAATCGCGAACGGTGGTGGCGAAGTTTGTCGCCTCGATCGATTTCAAAAAAGCATCAATGGGCATTGCGTCTCGGTACGGCTTTAGAATTCCTGCCTGGCCGGTGACCAGGAACCCCAGATATGGTCGTAAGCAATCAGCCGGCCCAGCACGATAATGCACAGGAAAATCACGAACGTGACGATGGCCAGCGATTTGAACGTTCGGCGATTCACAAACCGGTCCCACTGCTGCTCGCGATTTGGAAATCCGTAGAGGAAAATCGCGGCCAGGGTCGTGCCGATCGCCACAAACACCATTTTTGCCCAGAAGGAAAAATTGATCAGCTCGCGGACAGGCTCGGCGACGATCATCACGATTCCGGTTACGAGCTGCAGTCCCAGGGCTCCGAAGATCCACGGCGCGAAGCGGTCTGTGGTTTGCCGCAGCGTTTGATCCGTGCCGGCCCAGCCCAAAATCCGGAGCAGGATCATGAAGAGCGAGCCCATGATGACGGCGATCCCGACGATGTGAATGGATTGGACGCCGGGGATGAGCCAGCTCTCGTGGACTCGAAATGCGTGGCTCGGAGATGTGGTGGACAGCCAGTGTGCGAACGAATTCACGTCTGTGTTTTCCTGAAGGACATTACGTACCGATCTGTGTCACGAGCGTTGCGCCCGCTCGGATACACGCGCGACCCCGCCCGGCAACCCACGCGATATCGTGCTAGAAGTTGCCCCCGATCACCGTCATGCCCTCCACGCTCTGGCACGTCTTGCCGGCAGCGGGAGGCGTTCTCCACGGGCACTTGTAGATCGGGCCGACGCGCGATCCAAAATTACCGCCGGATCGAAGGGGATTCATATGAACGGTGAAGATCGTGCCGGCCTTGAATGAATCGCCGGTGATGCCCTCGCGGGCCACGGCCGCGGCGCCGGCCATCTCGACGCCCCAATCGACGAGCTGGCCGCTTTTGTCGCGCTCGAGCTTGCCGTCGGACCCGATGACGTAGAAGTGCAGTTCGGCATGGTTCGCCTGGGCGATGAACTGATGAGCTACGCCCGTCAACACCAGAACTTTGGTCTGGTCGTACATCGCGAAGGAATGATGCGCATACACGCGCTGCGCGTAAAAGCCCACCGAAACAAACGCCAGCGCTACCGCCATCGTTTTGATCCATGCCTTGTTCATATTTCCTGCTCCCGTCGTATGACTCCGGTCAAAACTTCATATCGCCGAATTATGACGCGGAGTGGTCATTTCTTGTTGCTTTGTTTTCCGTTGAACAAATCGAGGACGTTATCCGGAACGGCGTTTTGATCCGGCGTATCCTTCCATCCCTTCTCGAAATATTTCTCCCAATCCTGCGCCCACGGCCGGCCGTAGTAATCAACGTAATCCGAGTCGACGGCGGTAAGCTGCGTGGCGCGACCGTTCCGATCTTTGATGTTGCTCAGGCACTCGATGTACGTGTAACGGTGCGTCGGCGAGCTGAGCAGATCGACTCGTTTATAGTCATACGTGGCGCGCAGCGGCTGAACGAAGGCCTCGGAATCGTAAAAAGTGGTGTCCTGATGGATACCGACGAATTTGCCGCTTCCGTCGTACACCGGCGTCCAAACCTCGATGGTCTCCATCTTGCCGCTGTTCTCGAACATGCAGTGCGACAAGTTCCAGGCCTGAACGTCAGACGTCCAGGTGACCAATGTGGTTCCATCCCAGAAACCCACCGTCTCGCCGTACCACTGGGGAACCTTCTGTACCGGTTGGCGTCCCAGCCAGACTTGGCGGAGAAAATTATCGGCGATTCCCGAGACTAACGTTACGTTCCACGGCGTAATCGCCAGTTCGAAATTTCCGGCCTGCGAGGCCTGCGACCACCAGCGCATGAATCCTTCGGGCCAGCAAAATGACGCTTCCCACTGGGGAGCATTGCTCACCGATTCGTGATAGATGCCCTGCACCATGCGCTGCCGGTATTCCGGCGTCAGCAGCGACAGCACCGTGGGCACCTGCGTAACCGTGCCCCAAATCCACTCGGCCTGCGTATCTTTGCTCATGTCGCGCTCATACCAGCCGTCCCAATCGGGCGTGGTTGCCTTGGTGTAATTGGTCGGCCCGCCATGCGCTTTGGCCTGCGCGAGCAAGGCGTCGTAGTGCTCTTGGGCTGTTTTGTAAGGCAAATGGCTGACCAGCGAATCGCGCGACTCGTCCCACTTGCAGTCGCCCCAGGCGGCCGATTCCGGCGCTTTCCCCTTGCTGGGAAAGAACCGGCGAGAGGTCCAGATATCGGTCAATTGACGGGGCGTATTGCAGCGGTAATAGCGCGGATCCATCCAGTACTTCTTGTCGAGGTAGAAGTTTTTCGATGTGAACAAATCGATGGGCAGAGACTTCATTCCCTCCGGAGGATTCTCGTTGCTCGGCGTGCAGATGCTCATCGGTCCGATCACGTTGGTGAATTGCCCGTGCGGACCGGCGAAAAAATTGCCTCGGGCGAAGGCGCCACCACCGCGCTGCTGGGCGGCGCAGCGCTGCGCAGGCGTGCCTGCGTACACGGAGGGATTCTCCAGGACCTGCACGCCGTTCGGCTCCGTTTGCTCACCTTGCGCCGCCGACGTGGGACACATCGTGCTCATTCCCACTGTGACCGCGAATGCAAATGCAACTGCGAGCAGTCTGCTGCGCATCGTTATAACTCCCCCCAGCGGTGGTTCCGGCTCAAGGTACATCGCGCGGGATCAAGTGCCGGCTGTCCAAATTGTTCGAGGAACGAAATGAGATTCTGTCCAGGGCCCATGAAAAAATGAAGGCGATTCAGAAATCGGTTGACATTCCCCCTGCGCTCTTTACTCTGCCTCCGTAAGTGATGTCAACAAGAAATTCATGAATCAAAATTAATGAATTCCGCGGCGCGCGCGAATCGAGCGCCGGATTTCATCGGCCAGGAAAGGTCAGTCGATATGAGATCGCTATCTTGGATTCTGATCGCGAGCGTCGTCGTTCTCGCGGCCGGTTGCAGGAAGGCGCAGCCGAAATTTTTGCATCCGGCGACGATCAAAGACATCATGGATTCGATGGTGGCCCCGAGCGGCGACTTCGTCTTCGGTGCGGTCGAAACGGTTTCGGATGAGCATGGCGTGCGCGAAGTGGCGCCTCAAAATACCACGTTCACCGAAGACACCGCGGGCATGGATCCGGCTTACAACCAGGACAATTGGCAAGCGTTGCGCCTGCGCCTGATCGTCCTGCTTGAAGCGCCGAATCTGCTGGTGATGCCGGGGCGCAAAGTGGCGCCGCCGGATGTTACTTCACAGAATCCGCAGATCGAGCTGCAGCCCGATCAAATTCAGACGCTCATCGATGGCGATCGCGCCGCGTTCGTACGCCGCGCGCGCGATTTGCAGGATGCCGCGGAGGTGGCCCTGAAGGCGGTCGATGAGAAAAACACGGACGCGCTGTTTCAGGCCGAAGCCAATCTCGACAATGCCTGCGAGGATTGCCACCTGCACTACTGGTATCCCAACGACAAGCGAGCCCAGCAGCTCTATCAGCAGGAGCAGCAGGAAGAGAAGCAGCAGCGCGGCAATCCGTAGAATGGATCGGACGGATCGCCGCTATTTGGCGCGTCCGCTCGGACCCTGCGCGATCATCGGCAATTTGTAAATCGTAGCGGCGGTGAGCTGCGGGCCTTGGCGGATCGGCCGGCCGTTCGCGTCGTCCGCGCCGCTTCCAACGATGAAGAGGGTCCGTTTGTTGGGCCCGGCGAAAACAACGCTGATCGCTCCGCGCGGCGTTGGAATCGCGCCCAGATATTTTCCCGTGCGATCGAAAACCTGCACGCCGGCGCCGGAGCTGACGTACAGCCGCCCCTTGGTGTCGATGGCCATGCCGTCTCCGAAAGTGCCCGCCGGGAGCGACGCGAAATTGCGTCGATTCGCAAGCTTGCCAGGCGCTTCGATATCAAACGCCACCACCCGGTTGCCGTCGGTCACGTAGAGCGTTTTGTAGTCGAGGCTGAAGACGATTCCATTGGTGCGAATGTCATCTGCTACGGTCGCCACGCCTTTGGGGCTCGCGTAATACAGGCAACCGCTTGTGACGTATGCGCCGCCGTGCCCGTCCGCGTCCAAATCATTCGGCCGGACCGTCCAGGTGGTGCCGTCCTCCCATTTGCTGCTGATCATCTTGCGCTCGGGCGCGAGCATCGCGATCGCATTCAC
>JAGWRH010000249.1 GCA_028876695.1 Acidobacteriota bacterium
CCCACTTGCATTACGTCCACGTAGGGCAGCATCACTTCGATCTGCGAGGGGTCCATGACTTCGGTGACCACCAAGAGATGATTCCTGTCCGCCGCTTCGCGCAGCAGTTTCAGACCGTCCTCGCCCATTCCCTGAAAACTGTAGGGAGAGGTCCGGGGTTTGAAGGCGCCGCCGCGCAACATCCTGGCGCCGGCCTCGGCCACGCGCCCAGCAACGTCCATGATCTGCTCGCGCGATTCGACGGCGCACGGGCCGGCGGCGACAACAACTTCTTTCCCTCCGACGATTACGCCTTTGCCCAAGTCGATCAGCGTGCCTTCGGGGCGCATGCTGCGCGCGGCGAGCTTGAAGGGATGCGAAATCTTTACGATCGTTTCCACCCCCGGCGCCGACGATAGCGCTTCGAGCTCGCTGCGGTGACGCCCGCTATTTCCCACGACTCCGATCACGGTCCGCTCCTTGCCGCGAATCAAGTGAGCCTCGTATCCGCACTCCTTGATCCGCTCAACGATATGGTTGATCTCCTGCTCCGTCGCTCCACCGCGCATGTTGAAAAGCATGTCCAGCTCCTCGCAAATCCTAAGAGTGTGTGCGGCTCGCGCGAGCCGCGGCGGGATACGATCCCAATATCCGCAGCCCGACGACGAGCGTTTCGAGTTCCTCGAGCGCCGCGGCGACTGCCGGATCGCGCCGCGATGCCTGCAAATCCAGATAAAAACGGTATTGCCAAGGCTGCCCGTGAACGGGGCGGCTCTCGATCTTCAGCAAGTTCAGGTTGCGCCGCGCGAAAGGCTCCAGCGCGTGATACAGAGCGCCGGGACGGTGATCGAGCTGAAAAACCAGCGAAAGCTTGTTGGCATTGCCGGGCGAAGACCGCGCGGCTTCGTTCGACGTCTTCGCCAGTAGCAAAAATCGTGTGTAATTTTCGCGATTGTCTTCGAGATGTTCGCGCAGGATGGCGCCGCCGTAGATTTTCGCGGCTAGGCTCCCGGCGATTGCCGCGCGCGATTTGTCGCCCGCGCGGATCACATCACGGACGCTCCCGGCCGTGTCCTCCGTGGCGATGCGCTTCAATCGCGGATGTTCGGTGAAGAATTTCTCGCACTGCGCGAGCGCGACGGGATGCGATTCCACGACAGCAATGTCCTCGAACTTCGATCCCGGCACTCCGATCAAGTTGTGCGCGATGGGAATAATCTCTTCCGCCAAAATACTGAGTCCGCTATCGACCAGCAGATCGAACGACCGGTGCACCGAGCCGGCCAGGCTATTTTCAATCGGCGCCAGGATGAGATCGGCGCGCCCCTCGTCGATGGCAGCGAAGGCGGCTTCGAACGTCGGCCGCGGCACGAGCTCAATGCTCTCGCCCAATAGCTGCATAGCCGCTTGTTCGCTGAAGGCTCCGCGCTCTCCTTGGAATGCCACGCGCGATTGGGGCTTCACTTGCATCGATCGTCCGGCGCTCCTAGCTCGTCCTCACCTTACGTGCCGCGCGAGTCGCTTTCGAACCCGGTTTACCGTAGCCATGGCGTTCTTGCGTGCGAATCGATTCGCGCAGCATCACCTGATAAATGTTGCCGATCGCGTCGCCATCGAGCGGACCCGGATTGAGAGATTTCATGCGCGTCAAGATTTCCTGTTCCCGCTCGGGGACTCGCAGCGCGACTCCGTCTTCGTTCTTCAAGCGTCCAACCTCCAGAGCCAACTCCGTCCGCAGATTGAACAGGTGCAGCAGAGCTGTATCAATCGCGTCGATTTTCCTTCGCCAATCATCGATTTTCATTTGCTCCTCGAAGCTCCCGGCATTTTGCCTCGGGCGGGCATAAAAAAAGCCGCGCCCTCCGGGAGGTTCGCGGCCGATAATCGAAACTTTGTGCGGCTTTTACTTGCTGAATTGATCCGCGCGCGTCTCGCTCGACCGCTTCCTCCACCAGAGGAAGCGGTACGTAAAGGCGAATTCGCTGCGATACATGCGCATGGCGCGGATTCGATATCCTGGGAACAGACCTACCCAGCCCGTTCCAGCGACAGCATACAAAAAGGAGGTTGTGCGGTCAAGCATTTCCGACGGTCGGTAGTGGGTTGAAGCTTGACTGCTGGTGCCACGATCAAGAAAATTCAAGCTGATCCGCCGCGCGACGGTCACTCCGGTGGAGAGCGAGAGGCCAGCTTAATGGGCCGGGCTACGGCGGCTTGTCGCAAGCTGAGACGGCTGTCTCAGCTGTCGCGTAACCGTCGCGCCCGTTGAGGTAGCCTTGCACTCGTTCGCAGTCCAGTACCGCTCGCGGAATGCCGGTCTGCATAGCAATCTAAAGGCTTTAGCGCGTCGATGCACATGCCGCACCGCTCTTGGTGACGGACCTCACTCTGGCCGTTCCCGTGCGACATCTGGTTCCAACGCGACCGCTGCGTCGTCCGGGCCCAATAGCGCGCCGCCACTTGGTTCTGGGGGGCATCGGCATGAAGTTCCGAATCGCACGACAATTCTTCAAGTTCGCCGTACTCTTTCTAGGCCTTCTCTGCGCGATCAGCTGTCCGGCGCAGGCCCAGAACTCGCAAAGAAAAGTCATTAAGAGAGTGGAGCCTCAGTATCCCGCGATCCTCCGGGACCGAGGCATCGGAGGCACCGTCCGGTTGAAGGCCACCGTCCGGGCAGACGGAACGGTGCGCGACGTTCAGGTAGAAGGCGGGAATCCAATCCTGACCGAATCCGCCCTCCGAGCCGTGAAAATGTGGCGCTATTCGCCTGGCGATAGCGAAACGACCGCCGAAGTGGTGATTCACTTCGGCGACGCATCGCAGTAAAAGTTTCCGCAGCAGAATGCGTGCCACCGCAGAGTGCCGCACATACAGCGTTGATGGGCGGTCCCGTACCAGATGCAGGTCACGACACGTCCTCACAGATGCAGCCCCATAATTCTGATTTATATTGCCAACGATATTTTGAAATTTGACTTATCCGCGCCGAACAGGCTTACTGGCGTCAGTCGAGGTTCGTTCGCGGCGAGCGAGCGGCGGGCTTCCGAAAGTCCGCGGCCAACGAAACCAATTGTCGCGCGGCACTTGAGACGTTACTCTATGAAGCGGCGAATTCACATTCCCGTACATGTAGCGATCCGGTGGGGGCCGGGATGAACCGTTTCCGGTTCGTCTGACCCACCCCGCACCTAACGACAGGCAGCGGGGTTTTTTATTTCCACCCCAGTACGAGCGCTTGAGCGTACCAAGTCGCGCTGTGCGATGGACATCGATAGAAACGAGGGACAGTTTCGAAATGGACAGCGATCGGATCAAGAAAGGAATCTCGCGGGCTCCTGCGCGGGCCATGCTGAAAGGCACCGGCTTGACCGATGCCGATCTCGAAAGACCACTCGTCGCGATTGCCAACACCTGGACCGAAGTGATGCCGTGCAATTACCACCTGCGCGATCTGGCGGAAAAGGTGAAAGAGGGCGTTCGCGCGGCGGGCGGCGTGCCGATCGAATTCGACACGATCGCCATTTCCGACGGCATCAGCATGAAGACCGAGGGCATGAAGGCTTCGCTCGTCTCGCGCGAAGTGATCGCCGATTCGATCGAGTTGTTCGTATTTGGCCACTCGTTCGACGCAGTGGTGGCCATCTGCGGCTGCGACAAAACGATTCCCGGCACGGTAATGGCCCTGGCGCGCTTGAACGTCCCGTCGCTCTCGCTCTACGGTGGTTCGATCATGCCGGGCCACTTTCAGGGCCACGACGTAACGATTCAGGACGTGTTCGAAGCCGTAGGCGCGTGTCAAGCCGGAAGAATGACGGAAGCCGAACTGCGCGATTTGGAGGCCAAAGCATGCCCAGGCGCCGGCGCATGCGGCGGACAGTTCACCGCCAACACCATGGCGACGGCGCTTACGTTCCTTGGCATCTCGCCGATGGGCGCGAACGAAGTTCCAGCCGTCGACCCGCGCAAATCGCAGGTGGCGTTTGACTGCGGAAAAATGGCAATGTCGCTTTTGAAAAGCGACACGCGGCCGCGGCAGGTTATCACCGCCGCTTCCCTGCGGAATGCGATCACGGCCGTGGCAGCGACGGGCGGCTCGACCAACGCGGTGCTGCATCTGCTGGCCATCGCGCGGGACGCCGGCGTTCCGTTGACGATCGACGAATTCGGCAAAATTTTCGCGAGCACGCCGCTGCTTGCGGATTTGAAACCCGGCGGCCGGTTTACCGCCGTGGACATGGCGATGGCGGGCGGCATGCGCCTGCTTGGCAAGCGCCTGCAGGAAGCCGGCCTGCTCACGGACGCGCTCACCGTCTCCGGCAAAATGCTGTTTGAAGAGCTTTCGAGCGCCAAAGAAACAGCGGGCCAGCAAGTGATTCGGCCCCTTTCGAATCCGATCAAGAAAGATGGCGGGCTGGCGATTCTGCGCGGCTCGCTTGCTCCCGACGGCTGCGTGATCAAACTCGCGGGTCACGAGCGCGTGTACCAGCGCGGCCCGGCGCGCGTGTTCGATTCCGAGGACGCCGCTTTCGACGCGGTGCAGAAGCGAACAATCCAAGCGGGCGATATCGTCGTGATCCGCTACGAAGGCCCGAGGGGCGGTCCGGGAATGCGCGAAATGCTCGGCGTGACCGGCGCGATCGTGGGACAGGGCCTCGGAGATTCCGTGGGGCTGGTAACCGATGGCCGTTTCAGCGGCGCCACGCACGGGCTGATGATCGGCCACGTGGCTCCGGAAGCCGCGAACGGCGGGCCCATCGCTTTCGTCCGCGATGGCGACATGATTACGATCGACGTCGCCAAGAAGCGGCTCGACGTGGAAGCCAATCTCGACGAGCGCCGCGCGCAATGGAAACCTCCGGCGGCGCGTTACACCACCGGAGTTATGGCGAAATATGCCAAGCTGGTCCGTTCGGCGTCAGAAGGCGCCGTCACCAGCGCATCTTAGAATTCTGAATTTCTCAAGGAGAAGAAACGATGGCGAAGATGTTTTGGGAACAGGATGCAAACCCGCGGGCGCTGGAGGGCAAGCGCATCGCCGTGATCGGATACGGCAGCCAGGGCCGCGCGCACGCCCTGAATCTGCGCGACCGCAAACTCGATGTAGTGGTCGGATTGCGCCGCGGCAACTCATGGCAGCAGGCGGAGCAGGACGGTTGGAAGCTGCTCTCGCCCGCGGATGCCGCGAAAGGCGCGGACGTCATCGTTATGCTCGCTCCGGATATGGCGCAGCCAGCGATCTATAAAAACGATGTCGCGCCCAATCTGAAGGCCGGCGGCATGCTGCTCTTCTCCCACGGCTTCAACATTCACTATGGACAGATCGCTCCGCCCGCGAACATCGACATCACGATGGTCGCGCCCAAGGGCCCTGGAAACCTGGTGCGCCGCCAGTTTGAAGCGGGGCGCGGCGTGCCCTGCCTGCTCGCTGTGCATCAGGACGCTTCGGGGCATGCATTTGATCGCACGCTTTCCTATGCCAATGCGATCGGCGGCACGCGCCCGGGCGTGATTCAAACCACGTTCGCGGAAGAAACGGAGACGGATCTTTTCGGCGAGCAGGCCGTGCTGTGCGGCGGCGCGCGCGCGCTGATACAGGCCGGGTGGGAGACGCTTGTCCAGGCCGGATACCAGCCCGAGTCCGCGTATTTCGAATGCCTGCACGAACTGAAGCTGATCGTGGATTTAATTTATGAAGGCGGCATCGCCGAGATGCACAAGTTCGTGAGCGAAACCGCCAAATACGGCGATTTGACGCGCGGGAACCGGGTGATCGACGAGCGCGTCCGCGAAAGCATGAAGAAAATCCTCGAAGAAATCCAAACCGGCCAGTTTGCCCGGGAATGGGTGCTCGAAAATCAGGCTGGCCGCCCGCAGTACGCGAAGCTTCTCGAGCGCGACCGCAATCACCCGATCGAAAAGGTCGGCCAGGAATTGCGGAAGCAAATGGCGTGGCTGAAACCGGAAGCCGTGGCGGCGCAGGCGAAGAAGTGACGCCACGGTTCGCCGCTCGCACGAGTTGTCATTCCGACGGCGGTGTTTGCCTGAGGAACGCGCTCTTCGCTTGCTGCCGGGCGAGATGCAGATTCCTCGATAGCTCCCAAATGACGGTTCCGGCGCGCCCTGCGGCAGCCGCTCGGTAGCACGGGCGGCTGATGGCGGGCACACTTCCATTTCGCCGCATCGCCGTAATCGGCACAGGACTAATCGGCGGGTCCTTCGCGCTTGCCTTACGGAAGCAATTCCCGGACGTATCGGTGGTCGGATACGACCGGCCGGACATCGCCAAGCGCGCCGCCGGGCTCGGCGCCATCGGCGAATCCGCGACGGACATCCAGAATGCTTTGCGCGGCGCCGACCTGATCTATCTGGCTCTGCCGATTATCCCCGCGCTCGAGGCGCTCCCCGAAATCGCCAAATGCGCCGAAGACGGCGCGCTGGTAACCGACGCGTGCAGTACGAAAGCCGCGATCTGCCGCTCGGCGCGCGAAAATTTCCGCGCCGGGGCGAAATTTCTCGGCGGCCACCCCATGGCCGGCAAGGAACGATCCGGAATCGAACACGCCGATGCGGAGTTGTTTCGCGGCGCGCCGTACGCACTGATGGGTTCGCAGGATCCCGCGGACGCGCCCGCCAAGGCTTTTTCAGAATTGGTTGCTGCCATTGGCGCGCAGCCGGTCTGGTGCGACGCGGAGACTCACGATTGGGCGGTTGGCATCGTCTCGCATCTTCCACAGCTTGTTTCCATCGCCCTGGCGCGAATTGTGCAGGACGAAACCGACGAAAGCGGGTTGCCGCTGTCGCTCGCCGGTCAAGGTTTGCAGGACATGCTGCGGCTGGCCGGAAGCCCGTACGTAGTATGGCGAGACATTCTGCTCACCAACACGGAAAATGTATCGCGGGCGCTCGATCGCGTCGCGCAAGCCATCGATTATCTCCGCACGCGACTGGCGAGCAAGGAACTCGAGCAGGAATTTCACTCCGCGAACGAAGTTTATAAGCTGCTGCAGAAACCGCGCTGAAAGGTCGTCGCAAGGTAGAATCTTCGGAGCGTGATTGGCTCCTGACCATCGCCCGGTGAAGTCCTTATCCACGAAGCGAAAAATCTCTTCGGGCAGGATGAGCACAAGCTCCGGTTAACTTGGAATTCCGCAGAGGCCGTCGCTGCAAGCCACGCCGACAGGCATGCGAATCGGACGCGCATCGCGCTTCAGCCCGCCCTTTGGCCGCCACTTATCGACGGACGCAGATTGCACGTGCCGGAAATCCGTTGTGAGCCAGAGCGGGTTCGATTCACCGCCGACGACCACAATGTTGATCCCGTCTGGATCGTTGAAGGGCGCGATCAATTCATCTTTCGGCAGCCTCGCCCACGTCGCATATGGCTCCACGCCCGCGTGTGCAAGCGGCCGATTGAAGGCGTAGATCACGTCCGCGCCCCAGTATTGCCCAGCCGGAATTTTCACGTTCTGCGAGAGCCAGCGGGCCACATCCTGCTTGGTCTGAAATCCCTGCTCTTTCAGTCCCTTGGCTACGAGCGGATCCATCACCAGCAGCGCCACGGAGTGAAGCGCCGGAAACGCCTTGAGCATAATGGCCGTTTCTTCCGTCGCCGGGCGGACCGAATTGGCCGCGCCCATGCTGTTGATCACGCTCCAGCCGCGGAAGACGCTAACGACGCTTTCGTCGCGCTGGAAACCTTTCTGTATGTGAAACGGTTCCCAGACGCTGGCCTCTTCATTTTCGGCGCAGCACATGTTGTTGTAATTCAGGTTGTGCCCGGTGGACGCGAGGAGCGTATCGCCCAGGCGCGCGTTGCCCAGGTTGATGCTCATCAACGTCCAAGCGCGTCCGATCACGGAATTGGCGAAATTGAAGGGGCTGAGCGCGCCGAGCCCCGCGTTCATGGCGATCTCTCCGCGAATCGGACCATTTACGATCACCATTCCGGCAAACGACGTGGTTGAGCTCGGGAATGCCGGTTGGCCGGTTGCGGCAATCGCCAAAATCACCGGGAAATGCTCGGGCCGCGCTCCCGCCATCACCGCGTTGATCGCCACTTTTTCGACGGTGTACGACGTAAATTCACCGCGATGCGCCACCGCCATTTGGCCGACCACTTCATCGGGCGCGTGGCTCGTGCCTTCGAGCATTTCCGCGACGCGCTCTTCGGTTGGCAAAACAATCGGCAGCCCATCGCTCCAGCCATTTTCGATGAACAAACGCTGCAAATTCTCTTCGATGTCAGGCTCCAACACTCGCGGGCGCGACGGAGCGCCAGGACGGAGTACGGGCTTTTTTTCATCGCTGGTTAACGGCTTCGTGAGCGCGGCGATGATTTCGGCCGCAAGCGCGGAGCCGCTGACGGGATCGTTTCCGTCGACATACTCGCGCAGCCGCGCTGTCGGCATGCCGACCACGGGATAGGGAGTGAAGCTGAATCGCAGCGGCATTCCATGCGCTTGCAAATCCCGGCGAATGTAATCCGAGAACCGGGACGTTGTGATGGGCGCGGTGGGAATCGCGAAATCGTTTTCGAGCTTACGGCAGTGCTCGGCGACCGCCGAGGAGCAGCCGTCTCAACCGCCGACGCCGAAGATCACCGCCCGCGACTGGTCCTTGATTTCGGCCCAAAAATCGGGCGCATCCATGAACATGTTGCCGGGCTTGCGCTTCAGCACCGTGCGCGTGGAGGGCATGTGGCGCGAGAACCAGTCGCGCAGCGCTTCGAGGAACTCGTAGCCGCCCGCGAATCCCACGTCCACGAGATAGACTGTTTTGCCTTCGAGCGAATCGAGGCGCGGCGCCATCGAAAGGTATTTCTTTGTCTCGACGGGCGTGCCGAGCGGATCGAGGACCGTTTGCAGCGCGCGATGCAACGTGCCCTGGCTCGCAATCGTCTGCGCCATGATTCACCTCCCGACGCGGCTGGAGATTCGATCTTAACTCCGTTCGCGGCACTCGGATCGAAAATGCGAGCGAGCGCCGGATTCAGCGCTTCTGGACGACGCGCGGCTCTGTCGCCTCGGCCACTGAGCCGACTCCGTGGCGAACCAGCATGACAAACGCGGCGGCGGAGCGCGGAAGCGTGCGATCGCGCCGGTACACGATTCCGAGTTCGCGCGAAATTTCCATGTCGGAGACGGGTATCAGTTTCACCTGGCCCGCTTTTACTTCGTCCTGCGCGAAGCTTTCGCTGATCAGAGAGACGCCCAGGCCGGCGGCAACGAATTTCTTGATCATGCCGACGCTCGCCAGTTCCATGGCGATGCGCATTCGCGAGATGTACGGCCGGAATTGCTTATCCAGCACCTGACGCGTGAAACCGGTCTTGGGGAAAATCAGCGGCTGTTCGGCGATCTGGGCCGTGGTCACGGTCTTGAACGAAGCGAGGGGATTCGAGGGAGCCGCCATCAGCATCAGCCGATCGCGGAAAATCGAGTGCACTCTCAGGCTCGGCGACTTCACCGGGAGCGTTACGATGCCGACGTCCACCGTGCCGTCCTCCACTTTGGAGAGGACTTTGTGGCTGAAATTCCGGTAGATGCTGATCTGCACGGAAGGATAGCGGCGGCTGAATTCGGCAAAAATATCGGGAAGAACGTAGAGGCAGGTGGCCTCGTTCGCGCCCACGGCCAGCGTGCCGCGCGGCGAGGTGGCCTGGTCGGCGACGGCGCGGAGCGATTCATTGCGCAGCGTGAGCAGGCGGTTCGCGTACTCGAGAAGCGTCTCGCCGGCAACCGTAAGCCGCACCGATTTACCGACGCGGTCGAAAAGCTTTTGCCCGTACTCCTGCTCGAGCTGGCGGATTTGGGCGCTTACGGCAGGCTGCGAACGATACAGTTTCTGGCCGGCACGCGAGAAGCTGCCCTGCTTCGCAATTTCCAGAAAAGTTATCAGGTGATCGAAGTCCATTCGGGAGTGCCTCGAATTATAGCAAACGCAGGCTGCAAATCATCGCGCGAGCCGCGCCTGGTCCCATTGAAAAAGCAGCGATTGGCGTGTTCATTCGCTCAAGATTTTGAAGCGGGAACCGGCGGATGCTGGCCGCGCGGAGCGAACGCGCGGCGCCCGTCGAGGGATGGATTTCGCCATTCGCGGCCCTCGCGGCGAAGCAACTCGTCGGCGGCGGCCGGGCCCCACGTGCCGGCTGCATAATTGGGAAAATCGCGCGGCGGAAGCGCAGTCCATACATC
>JAGWRH010000250.1 GCA_028876695.1 Acidobacteriota bacterium
CGACAAAGAGGGGATAATTTACATTGCCGCCGCGCCAAAGTGCCGCAACCAAAACTCCGCGGCTGCATCTCATGTTGCCCATTTAAGTGGCCGGTCCGACGGGGCTGAGGTCGCGGATCCTTGCCTTTCCGGGGCCCTGCTCTGCGGAACGAGTCAAAATTCATCGCGCAATGCGAAAAATTCGCGAATTCTTGTAGCGAAGTACTGAACCGAGCCGGCGGTTAAACCTTACATCTGCACGTCTGTATAACACCGTCGGCACGCAGTTCCGCGAATCTGCCGGCAAAGATGTGAAGGCTGAACGTGCCGGTCCTGAGTCCGGGTCCATTCGGAGAGGGCAACGAATAACAAAATTCCAACTTGCGCGCGGGATCTAATCTACTCGGGCGCGCCCAAAGGGAGGAAGTATTGCGTGCCTTTGACGGGCTGGCGGAGGCGGCGGAGAAGTTCCTGCAAGTCGGCGTTGCGTTCGACGAAATCGATCTCGGTGGTATCCACGACCAGCAAATTCGAAGCGGAGTAGCGAAAGAAGAAATGCTCGTAGGCGTTGGCGACGGCCTCGAGATACTCGGGTGAAATTTCGCGCTCGGATGGTTCGCCTTTTTTCGATACGCGCTTACGCAACACATCCGGCTTGGCCTGCAAATAGATGGTCAGATCGGGCGCGGGCACGGACGGCGCAAGCATGTCGAAATATTTTTCGTAGAGCTTCAGCTCTTCGTTATCGAGATTGAGGTAGGCGAAAATCTTGTCCTTTTCGAAGAGGAAATCGCCGACGATCGGCGCGGGACCGTCTTCCGGGCGGGTTTCGATCAGGCGGCGGTGGCGTTCGTAGAGGAAGTACAACTGCGCCTTGAACGCGGCGCCAGGCGCTTCGTCATAGAACGCGCCAAGGAACGGATTGTGCTCGCAGTCGAAGACGCGGCGGGCGTGCAACTGCTCGGCGAGCACGCGGGCGAGCGTCGATTTGCCCACGCGAATCGGGCCTTCGATTACGATGTACCGCGGCGCCTTGAAAGATGGATGCCTGGGCGAGTTCGAATTGGAAGAGCGGCCGGGCATGAGCGGGCGATTATATAACACCCCAAAACGCGAAGCGTTTTGGGGACCCCGGCTTACTTCTGATCCGCGCCCCTTACCGGGGCGCAATTCACGCCCAAGCGTTTTCCACCCCGGCGCGCGAAATCGGCGCGCTGGGGACCCCGGTTTTGGAGACCCCGGCTTACACCCCAACGCGTAAGACCGCGTTGGGGACCCCGGGTTACTTCTGATCTGCGCCCCTTGCGGGGGCGCACATCGATCTAGGAAATTCGAGCTGACCGGCCGCCAATGCGCGCAAAAAAAGTGGCGGCGTGAATGGGTTCGTCACCGTCGCGAGCGGCAACTCGGCGAGCTAAAAAAAAGCGGCCGGGCGAGAACTACATCAGCTCTCGCCTGGCCGCATTGACTGTCACTCGGTGATTCTGAACTACAGCTCCGCTAAACCGCTTAGAACGTGCCCTTCAGGCCCAGCAGCACTTCGCGGGCGCCGCCAGTTCCGTTGATGGGGTTGCTATCGTTCGGCTGCCCGGTAGCTACTCCAAAGAAGAACGGGAGGTTTGCGGAACCGCCCAGGAAGCCGAGCGCCCGGGCGCGGGTGTTCAGGACGTTGAAGGCCGAGATGCTGAAATCCAAGCCGAACCGTTCGCTGAACTTGAAGGTTTTGTGAACCGACAAATCCCACTCGTGGAAGCCAGGACCGATGAGCGATCCCGGCTTCATATTGCCAAAGGTGCCTTGGGCCGGCGGAATGATCACCGTCTTCCCGTTCGCAGACATATAGCAACCTAGGTTCTGAAGCGCCAGCAAGCCCGTCGCATTCGGATCGCCCGCCGCTACCACAGCGGGATTGGTCGGTTCCGCGTTGGCCGCATTGACGCAAGCCGCCGGCAGGCCGGCGTTGCACCCAAAAATTACAAACAGCGAGCCAGGAGCGCCGTAGCACGGAGCGCCCGAGCCCGTAACCGGGTCAGCTATGCCAGTGAACTTGAAATTGGTGCCCTTTCCGTACATGGACCAAGGCTCGGCGATGCCGCCGAAAAGCCCTCTGTTGTCGTTGACGCCGGCGAGATCGGCGCCTAGGCCGAAGGTATTAAACGGTTGGCCGCTCTGAACGTTAATCGCGCTGGAGAGCTGCCACCCCTTCAGGAGTTGCGCCGGAGCATTCAGGGCAGGCAGATCGTAAACGAGCGTGATACCGAGGTCTTGGGTAGGCGTGAACAGGCCGTAATCACCGTCCATCTTGTTGCTCTGGAGTATGTACGGATCGTTACCGCCCTTGGCGATGGCCAAATCCCTCGAGAAGGTATAGGCCGCATTCATCGTCAGCCCGTGGAAACTGCGCTGGACAAACGTGACTTGCAGCGCGTGGTAGTTGGAGTATCCGCCCGGGCCGTACACAAAAATTCCCTGGAACCACGGGAACTGCTTGAAATACGGCTGCCGCAACTGAATCGCCGCCGGATCCGAGGTTCCCGGTACCGGCTGGTTGATATTGATCTCACTGGCCAAATTGGAAGCGTGGGTGCCGACATAGTTCACGGTCAACGAAGTGTTGGCACGGAAAGCGTGTTCGATGCCGAGCGTCCACGTGTACATGGGCGACCGAGCGTTCGATCTGCTCATCGAGAGCTGACCATTCGGAAGCTTCACGACCGTGCCTCGCCCTTTGATCGTGCATGGCGAGGGCACCACGCCGTTTGGCAGTGTGAGGTTGCCAGTCCCGCAAGCAAGATCACTGCTGAGAGTGGCGGGGAAAACCGGAGTGTTGAGCGCCCAGTTGAGATTGTTACCTGGTACGAAAACCTGTCCATTCTTAACGGCCTGCGGGTTCGTTGAGGCCGGGACGACCAAACCGGCGTCGTTGTAAAGAGCGAAACCCGTGGGAACGGAGTTAAGGCCTGCTCCGAAGCCATATGCGAGCAAGTCGTCGATTTGAGGCGTGTCGTAGCTGATCCCCATGCCGGCGCGAAGAACCGTGGTGTTCTTGCCTGTAACATCCCAGGCGATGCCCGCGCGCGGAGCGAAAGCCTTGTGATAGGAATCGTACAGAGCACTTCCGGCTTGCTGCACCATTCCGGTGGGCGAATTCGGATCGAAGTTGCCGGCGTTGTTGTTGCCGACCACCATTGCCGGTTCCAACTCGTACCGCAATCCCAAGTCTGCCGTCAGCCTGGAATTGATGCGGAAGTTATCCTCAACGTAGAGGGCGTATCGGTTCATGCCGACGAAGCTGTCCTCTTGCTGGGGATTAACCAGAACCTGTCCGTTGGTGATGGCGCCGGCCAAGAAGTCCTGCAGATCCGTGCAAGTGGCGCACGATATCCCGCCAAAATAATTGAGCGTGCCGGCGATGTTACCGGGAGCGCCCAATCCGTGGAAATAGGTGTGGTGATACTCGAAACCGAACTTCACGTTGTGGCTGCCATGCGTCCAGGCAACGTTGTCCAACGCGGTGTAGGTCTTCTGGAAGACCTGTTGGTCGGCAAGAAAGAACGCCGAGCCCATGCTTGGAAAACCGGAAGTGCTGAAGTTCACAACCGGAAAGCCGCAGAGCGGGGGAGGGGGATTTTGACCCGAGATGAAGCCCAGCGCCGCGTAATTCGGTTGCCCGACATTTGCGCCGCACTCGGCGTTGCCGTCCTCCAAGTTGTAGCGGTTGTATCCGAAACGCGCGTCGTTGACCCAGTTGGAGCTGGGCGTGCTGATCCAGACTGCGCGCATCATTTGCGTGCGGCTGAGGTTGGCGTTGTCCCAGAATGAAGGCTCTCCGGCATTTGGAGTAGTGGTTTTGGCCTGGCCAAAGAAATACTCTCCGTTAACTGTGTTCGTGTTGTTGAGGTGGTAGTCGATCTTGCCAATGGCGTTATTGGAGTGGCCGCTGGTCAACAGCGGAAAACCCACCCCTGAGGTCGCGGTTCCGCTGTAACGGAACACGCCCTTATTTCCGCAGGTGGCAACTCCGGCGGTCACGGTGCAGTCGGCCAGGTTCAAGCTTAACTGGCTGGGGGTACCGCCGTTGGCGATCAGATTATCGATTGCGTACGGTACGCTAGCGAGGTTACCGCTCACGAACGCGGTAGTCGGGATGCTGTTGATGATTGTTCCGGTTCCGACGGTGTAGCGCATTCCATCGAAAGCGCCGAAGTAGAACAGCTTGTCCTTCTTGATCGGGCCGCCGAAAGAGCCGCCGAACTGCTTAAAATCGTCGATTTGCTTCGCCGGGGCCGGCGCTCCCGGGGTTTTCAGATACGGATCGTACGCGTCGAGATTGTTGTTGCGGGCGTAGATGTAGGCATCGCCATGCGCCGAGTTCGTGCCGGATTTCAGACCGACGTTGACGACGGCGCCCTGAAACCAGCCGTATTCCGCGGGCGGGTTGGTCATCACGTTGACTTCTTCGACGGCATCCTGAGGAAGGATGGTCAATTCGTCCGTGCTCGTGGCGGCGCCGATGAGCGGGCCGGAATTGACGAACATGTTGGTGTTCTCCACGCCGTCGAGCAAGAAGTAGTTGCCCTGGCCGCCGGCGCCGTTGGTCTGGTAGTTGGGGGAGTTGCCGCCGGGGTTGCCATGAACGCCAGGCTGAAAATCGAGCACCTTGGTGTACAGGTGACCGTTGATCGGCAGTTGGTTGAGCTGCGTATCTTGCACGGTGCTGGAGAGCACTTCGTTGCTGACGTTGATGAGAGGCACCGCTTCGGTGACGGTGACGGTCTGGGCTTCGGTTCCCGGCTGCAAGGACATATCGACGCGCACGGGCTGGCCGACTCCCACGTTGATGCCGGTGCGGGTCAGAGTCTGGAAGCCCTTGAAAGCCGTGGTTACGGAGTACGTGCCAGGCGTCAAGCTGGGCGCGGAATACGCGCCAGAGGTATCGCTCGTGAGGGTACGCGAGACGCCGCGCTGCGTATCCGTCACCGTAACGGTGGCGCCAGCGATTACGGCGCCGCTCGAGTCCGTGATGGTTCCGGCGATGCTTCCAAGATTGAGTTGCGAAAACGCGGGAAGTCCGAGAAGCAGCACTGCCACTCCGAGACAGCACAGCTGAATCGCTTTGCTGGTCCGGACGCACCGCGACACAAAACTGCAACGATCCATCTTCATTATTCCCCCTCCATCCCTTCGCAAGCCTCAGGAGCGCTGAGCCTGCATTCCTCGAATTACAGAGGCGGCCTCGATTTTCGGAGCGATTGAGAACGTACCGCTGGGTTTTATAGCGCTTGGCCGTTAATTTTACCGGTCTACCCCGACCACCCGCGATGGAAAAAAATCCACCCGCCGCCCGTGCAGTTCTATTCCGCCTCCTGCCGACCGCGTGGCGAATATGTAAGTCCGCAGCGTCAGGGAAGTCAAGAGGAAACGCCGCGAAATTGGATGCAATTACATAAACTATTGTTAATGCAATTTGTGAGCGAGGTTTGTGTTGCATTCACGCGCTCGGTGGTATCATCCGGCGCGGAAGAAAAAATTCCGCGGAGCATACAAATCGAATCGCTCAGCGGCAGGATGCCTCGGACAAAAACTTCAGAGCGACGGCGGGTTTTTCACCGGAATCATCCGATCGAAATTTTGTCCGTTTGAAAGCGCGCATTCGCCGATTCATAGAACGAAGACCTGGAAGAGTGCGAATCGACGAGCAGGAGGCCGGTGCGATGAATCGAACGATCTTTTCCCGGCGGTGCCGGTTACGGCGCGGTGGCGACCGGGATTTTTTCGCGCGGCAGCGTTCCAGAGCGCGCCACCATGATTCGAAACAACGAGTGTAAAGCAGCAGATGACCCGCACGGCGACGAGAGGCGAGCGTTCGTGGCCGCGCGGCGCGATCAGGGGTCGTGATGGGCAGGAGCTAGAAGAATCGCGCCGCGAGGGGGCATTCGGCGCGTAATTTTGCGCGTTCAGAACCGCGAATCACTTCCGAAGGCTTTTTTGTAAGACGACTTTCATCCGTCAAACCAGGGACAAACGAGGAGCCATGAACGAGCAAAGCTTGGAAGGACTGATCAAGACCGCGGGAAACCCGGTGAATTTGTTGCGCAATTCGCAGATCGGACCGTATGCGTTTCCGGTGGTAAAGCAAGAGTTTTCGAACTGGAGAGATGAGCAGCGAGCGTGGAAAGAAACGTGCGCGCTCTTCGACCAGTCGCACCACATGACGGATCTGTACGTCGAAGGACCGGACGCGCCGAAGGTGCTGTCGGATTTGGGCGTGAACAGCTTCAAAAATTTCCGGCCGAACCAAGCGAAACAATTCATCGCGTGCAATCACGACGGCTACGCGATTGGAGACGTGATTCTTTTTTATCTCGACCAGAACAAGTTCAACCTGGTGGGGCGGCCGCCGGCGTGCAACTGGGTGCAGTTCCATGTGGAGACGGGCGGCTACAAGGCCACGGCGTTTCGAGATGAACGTTCCGCGGCGAATCAAGGGCATCGGAAGACGTACCGTTATCAGGTGCAAGGGCCCAACGCATTGCGCGTGATGGAACAGGTTACGGGAAAACCCGCGCCGGACATTCGCTTTTTCAACATGGACGCGATGACCATTGCCGGGCGAAGCGTGCGAGCGCTGCGGCACGGAATGGTAGGGCAGCCGGGCTGGGAGCTGTTCGGGCCGTGGGAAGACGGCGAAGCGGTCCGCGACGCGATCGTGGAAGGCGGGCGCGAGTTCGGCATCCGGCAAGTGGGCGCGCGCGCGTATCCGACGACGTGCCTGGAATCGGGGTGGATTCCTTCGCCGCTGCCGGCCATTTACACCGGACAGAAGACGAAAGCGTACCGCGAGTGGCTGAAGCGGACGAGTTACGAAGCGAGCGCGTCGCTCGGCGGGAGCTTCTATTCGGACAATATCGAGGACTATTATCTGACGCCTTACGACCTGGGCTACGGGCCCTTCGTGAAATTCGATCACGAGTTCGTCGGACGGCAGGCGCTGGAAAAAATGGATCAGAACCGGCGGAAGAAAGTGACGCTGGTTTGGAACAAGGAAGATATCCGGCGCGCGTGGGGTTCGCTATTCGACGAAGGCGACATCTCGAAATATATCGATATGCCTTTGGCGAACTACGCGACGCTGCCCTACGACAAGGTGCTGAGGGACGGGAAGACCGTGGGCGTTTCCACGTACACGGGCTACACCTACAACGAACGGGCGATGCTTTCGCTGGGAGTGGTGGACCGCCAGCACAGCGAGGTGGGCACGGAAGTGGTGGTCGTGTGGGGCGAGGAGAACCGCGGCTCGTCGAAGCCGACAGTGGAACGACACAAGCAGGCGACGATCCGGGCGACGATTGCGTCGGTTCCGTATGCGGAAGTCGCGCGGGTGGCTTACCGGCCGCACTGATGCGATTTTTGAGGAGACGATTCGATGGGATACATATTTCGCGAAGACGATTTGCCAAAGCTCGTGTCGGTGGTACCGGGGCGCGAGCGGACGTTTTTCGTCAATAAAGAGCTGACGAAGATCGACGATATGCTGGCGGGTGTGATGCACTACGAAAAAGGCGCGTCGTCGCCATATCACTTTCACAAGAACTGCGAGCACTTCTACTTCATCATGGAAGGACAGGGCACCGTCGAATCGGAAGACGGCGTGCGCGAAGTAGGGCCGGGCGACCTGGTGTTCATTCCGGCGGAAGAAAAACACCGCTTGCGAGCGACGAAGACGCCGCTGTTCTATTTCGAATTTCAGTCACCGAACCGGTTCGTGACCACGATTTTGGATGGCACGCCGGACGATCTCCGCTGGAACCGAGTGGAAGGCGGAGTGTGGGTCCAGACATGATGCCGGGGCGGCCCAAGGAGAACTTATGCTGACGTTCATCGATACGAACCAGCTTCCCAAGAACAAGACTTCGCAAGGCGAAGTGACCGAAGTGCTGAACCGCGATTTGTGCGGCGCGAAAAACGTGGTAGCGGCGCTGCGGTGGCTGAAATCCGGCGAGAGGTTCAGCGCCGAAGCCTCGAACAAGCACCAGTTGCTGTACTTCATGGAAGGCAAGGGCACGGTGCGGATGGACAACAAGGATTACGAGGTTTCGAAGGGCGCGGGCGTGTATCTGGCACCGTCGGAAACCGCCACGATTCAGGCGGCGTCGAACAATTCGGTGAAACTGTTTCACCTGGTGGTTCCGAAGATCCCCGCGTAAGGGGGACCGCGGGGTTTCACTCCGCCAGTGAACCTGTCGAACGGGAGCCGGGCGGAAGCGTCGCAGTGGCACGCGAGCATGCCGGCCGCGGCACAAATTTCAGGAGGGGAACGATGAATCGGCGAAGGCTGCTGTCGTTGCTCGGATTGTCACCCGCGTTGCTGCTGGACACGGGTTCGGCGGAAGCGAAGAGCAGGAAGACGGCGCATCGCGGGTCTGGCGGCGAATCGAAATTGACAGCCGTGAGTCCCAAAGGCACTCCGCCGCCGATTCATCTGTACTCGATGGCTCCGCGGGCGGGCTCGCTTGACGGCAAGACGATTTATCTGGTCGATGCCACCCATTTCGACGGCAGCGAGACTCTGCTTTTGAAAATGCAGGCGTGGTTTCAGCAGAACATACCCGGCGTGAAAACGGTTTTCCGGAAAAAGGCCGGGGCATATGCCGCGGACGATCCAAAGCTGTGGTCGGAGATCAAGGCCAACGCCTACGCGACGATCATGGCGATCGGGCATTGAGGAGGCTGCGCCCCAGCGACCGTGAGTCACTGCGTAACGATGGAAAAGATGGGCGTGCCGGCGATTCCGATGTGCACCGTCGCTTACAAGGAACTTTCGAATCTAACCGCGGCGCGAGACGGCATGCCGCACTTGCGCGAAGTGTTCACGCCTCATCCGGTGGGCGGCAAAACCGCCGACGAGCTACAGGCGTATCTCGTGAATCCCGATCCGGTATCGGGAATTCAGATCATGAAGGAAATCGTGGACGATCTGACGAAGCCCCTTTCGGCGGACGAAACGAAATCCGGATTGCAGTCGATTGCCGCCGGGCCGGCGACGTTCGGTCCGGACAGCGCGGATAATCTGCAGGAACTCTTCATGACCAACGGAATGACGGATTACATGCCGATCATCGTTCCGACGGAAGAAAAAGTAGAGGCGATGCTGAAGGGGACGAGCCACAATCCCGACGAAGTGCTGCGCACGCCGGTGCAGGGCGTGGGATATACGTCCGCGCGGTGGGGATTCAACGTCCGGCAGGTGGCGGTGAACGCGGTGATGGCGGGGTGCAAGCCAGAGTATTTTCCGGTGGTGCTGGCGATGGCGTCGGTGGGCATGCTGGGCCTTTTCGGCTCGACGACATCGAGCGGCAGCGCGATCGTGGTGAACGGCCCGATCCGGGACAAGCTCAACATGAATTATGGATTGGGCGCGCTGAGCCCGTTCGCGAACTCGAATGCAACGATTGGGCGAGCCTGGACACTGATGGGCAAGAACCTGAGCAACGCCGGAATTCTGGGAGACACGTATCAGGGCTCGCAGGGCAACCAACTGGATTACAACAATTGCGTGATCGCGGAAGACGAGAAGAACAGCCCGTGGGAGCCGCTGCACGTTCAATTCGGGTTCAAAAAAGAAGAAAACGTGGTGAGTCTCTTCGGAGGGCCGGATATCCGGCAGGGCCACGGCGCGAAGGGCGCGGGGGCGGAACCGGCGATGTTCGATGAGCAGATCGCCTTTATGTGCCAATCGGTGGTGGGAGGGTCGGGCGCGCTGGCGATTCTCGATCCGCTGGTGGCGCAGCGGCTGGTGGCACAGGGATACGACAACAAACAAAAGCTCGCCGATTACGTGTTCAAAAACACCAGACGAACGGTGAAGGATTTCAAGGAATCGTTCCTGGCGCCGTTCCATTTGTATCCGCTGGGGCTCGAGGGGCGCGAGCCGTATGCGACGTGGTACAAGATGCCGGATGATGCGGAGATTCCGTTCTTCGTATCGGAGAAGCAGATCAATTTCGTGGTGTGCGGCGGCCAGGCAAATGCATTTTTCCAGCTCGCGAACATGAGTCATTCGCGGAGTGAATCGATCGACAAGTGGACGTAGCGGAACGCGTTCGAGAGGTTCCAATTCACCGAGCAGCTCTCCGAAAATACGGCGCAGATCTTCTGCGCGGAGCTTGGATTACGCGGGGGTGAACCGTGAGCCGACAAGGCTGCAGGTTGATTTCGATTGCGCTCTTGGGCCTCGCCGCGGCGCTTAGCTTCTCCATTCCAGCGCGCGCGCGGACGTGCGAAGACCTCACATCACTGAAATTGCCAAACGCCACCGTTACGTCGGCGGAAATGGTCGATGCGGGGCAACCTGCCGCGACCCGCGGCCCCGGCGCGGACGGGGATATGCAAGGACCTTTCACCGGCGGCGCGAAGGGCGCAAAGCTGCCGGCATATTGCCGCGTGCAAATCACCGCGCAGCCGACCATCCGGATCGAAGTATGGATGCCGGCGGCGGGCTGGAACGGCGAATTCGAGGCGGTTGGAAATGGCGGGAAAGCCGGCGAGTTCAGCTATCCCGCGATGGCCACGGCGCTGCGGGCGGGTTACGCGACGTCGAGCACGGATACGGGGCACCAGGGAAAAGGGAGCGACACGGCTTGGGCGTTCCGTCAACCCGGGCTGATCGCGGATTTTGCCTACCGTGCCGTTCACGAAATGACGGTCATTTCGAAGGCTGTGATTTCCGCGTATTACGGGAAGCCGCAGAGGTTTTCGTTTTTCAACGGATGCTCGACCGGCGGGCGGCAGGGGCTGACGGAGGCGCAGCGCTATCCGGATGATTACAACGGAATTTTGTCCGGCGATCCGGTGATCAATTACACGCACCTGCAGGCGGCGCATTTTTCGATCGCGCTGCGCACGCGAAAAGTTCCAGGGAGCTATTTTCCTCCCGACCGGCTGCCGGCAATGCAAAAGGCGTCGCTCGCGGCGTGCGACGCGAGCGACGGCGTGAAAGACGGCTTGATCGAAGATCCGCTGAAGTGCAATTTTCGCAACGACCCGTCGGCGCTACTGTGCAAGGGCGGCGCTACGCCTTCGTGCCTGACCGCGCCGCAACTACAAACAGTAAAGGATATTTACGCGGGATACCGCGATCCGCGAGGCAAAGTGGCGTACGGCGGATTCATGCCCGGCCACGAAACGGGCTGGAACATGTTCCTCCTGGATGGCGCCGATCCGTCAAAGCCATTCACGGACAAGTCTGCCGTGGGGGCCGTGGGCTTTTTTAAGAATTTCGTGTTCGACGATCCGAACTGGAATTTTCTCGACTGGAACTACGACAAAGATATGACGTTCGCGGATCAGAAGATCGCCGCCGAAATCAACGCGACGAATCCCGATCTCAAGCGATTTCGGGCGCATGGGGGAAAGCTGCTGCTCTATCACGGATGGACCGATCCCGGCGCTTCACCGCTGGAGACGCTGGATTATTACGAAGACGTGGTGGCGAGTATCCATGGAGTGAAGGCGGAAGCACCAGGCGAAGAAACGCCCGCTTTCATTGGCCACATCGAGAGCACGCAGCATTTCGCGCGGCTCTTTATGGTGCCGGGAATGGACCATTGCGGCGGCGGACCGGGTCCGAACGTGTTCGACGCGTTTGGTTCGCTGGCCATTTGGGTGGAACAGGGCCGCGCGCCGGAAAGAATCGTAGCCGCGCACATGGACAACGGAAGTGCGACGATGACGCGTCCGCTGTGCCCCTATCCGAAGACGGCACACTACACCGGCCATGGCAGCACCGATGAGGCGGCGAATTTTGTTTGCAGTCTGCCGAGCAAATAGCCGACGGCGTAACTGAAGGAACCGCGGGTTTGGAGCCGCCGAGTCTAAACTCCGCGCCGCGGCGCAGTTATAGCGCGTGCCACAGAAACGTGTGCAGGCGCGTCCTGTCCATCCAACACAGGCAGGAATACCGTGAAGGTCGAGCCACGCCCGGGCTCGGTGTGAACCTCAATTTTTCCCCGGTGAGCAGTGACGATGGCGCGAGCGATGGCCAGGCCCAGGCCGCCACTTCGCGTTTCCGCGTGCTGCAGAGGCGCCGCCCGATAGAACCGATCGAAAATGTGCGGAAGATGTTCCGCGGATATTCCGGGACCTTGATCGGCAAATCGGACGAGGACGCTTCCATCCTGGCGGACCAGATCGACGGTGATGGTGGTGTTGCCAGGCGAATACTTGACGGCATTTTCGAGGAAGATCAAGAACAGATCGCGAAGAAACGTTTCGTCGCCGAGAAAGGAAATTTCCTCTTCCAGATCGTGATCAATGCGAATGCCCTTGGCGCGGGCGAGCGGAGCGGCCAGCTCGCAGGCTTCCTCGAGCACCTCGTTGATGAACACACGCTGCGGAACGATGCGCAACTGACCCGCATCGGCCATTGAGAGCGTAAACAAGCCTTCGACGATGCGGCTCAGATGCCGCAGCTCGGAGACAATCACGTGGAGATTCTTCTGGTATTCCTCCGGATTCCTGCGCTCCGATAGAAGCAGCTCGGTCTCGCCTTGCAGAACGGCAAGGGGCGTGCGGAGCTCGTGCGACGCGTCGGACACGAACTGCCGCAACTGCTGGACCACGGCGAGCACGCGGGCGAACAGCTCGTTGAACGTAGCCGCCAATCGGCCGAGCTCATCCGTGGAACTGACATTGATCTGGGGAGGTTTGGCATTGGCGTGGCGCGAATCGGAAACGATCTCCGCGAATCGCGACGCCTGTTCGGTGAGCTCGGATATCGGTGACAGGCTGCGCCCTACATACCACGCGGAGATTGCGCCGATGCAGATCAGGCTGGCCGGGAGCAGGACGATGAGCATGCTTCGAAAATTTCGCAGGACGGCGTCGATATCGCGAGTTGGTCCGGCGAGGGCCAGAATGACGGGCCGGCCGACGAGCACAAACGGGATCAGTTCGACGCGCAGGGTGCCGTGCGCGCCGGAAATGGTGCGGAAGATGGGCTGATCGCCGTGAAAATTCAGGGGGCCGACATCGAGCGGGTGCTGCTTCCAGTTGCGCGACATATTGAGCGGATTGCCCGCGGTGTCCAGCAGCGCGAGATATTCGTCAGGAAGGCTAAGGCGGAAGACATCTTCGTCGGGCGGATTATCCGCGAGGTCCTCGACCATTGGAACGCCGGCTTCGTTGAGCCGCTTATCGAGCTGCGTGCGCAGCTCGCTGGAAAAAATCGAGTAGATGATCCCGTAGGTACACAGGAGGAACAGGCCGACGACGGCGCAGAAAAGCGCCATCATACGGAACCGCAGGGAGCGTTGTTTCATGACGCTGCGCCGGGTTCGGCGAGCTGATAACCAGTGCCGCGAACGGTATGGATCAGCTTCACGGGATACGCCTGGTCGACTTTGCGGCGCAGGCGATTGATGTAAACCTCGACGATGTTGGTTTCGATATCAAAACCGTGCGTCCAGACGTGCTCAATGATCTCCGACCGATTCGTAGCCTCGGGCGAGCGCAGCATCAGCAATTCGAGCAAGGCGAATTCCTTGGAGGTCAAGGGAATGGGGTCGCCGCTGCGCCGCACGGTCCTTTTCGGCCGGTCCAATTCCAAATCGGCCACGTGCAATTTGGCTCCGCCGCGGAATCCACGTCGCGTTAACGCGCGGACGCGCGCGTGGAGTTCGGCGAGTGCGAACGGTTTCGTGAGGTAGTCGTCGGCGCCGGCATCGAGGCCTTCGACACGGTGTTCCACCAGGCTTCGAGCGGTGAGCATCAACACCGGCGTTTCCAACCCCACGCGACGGATTTCGCGGCAGACGTCAACGCCATTGATGCCGGGCAGCCGCACGTCGAGAAGAATCAAGTCGTAGGTATTGTTACAGGCGAACTCCAGCGCCCTTTCTCCGGTTTCCGCCACTTCCACTGCGTATTGATGTTCGCGAAGCGATCGCGCGACGAAACTGGCAACCTTCTTTTCATCTTCGACCAACAAAAGCCGCATCACCACCCCCAAGCACTTCGCCTAAGGTACCTTATATAGTCCCTATACCCCAAGAGGGCGTCTTCGGTCAATGCGGGAGGCGGCCAACCGGATTAGGGCGCATCAGGTCACATAAGTGGGCCGAGCCGCTGGCAGGCCACGTATGCAGTAGATGTCATACGCCCTTTGAGAGATGTATCGTGGACCGATAGAATCTCACGGAATGCCCGGATTCTGCACGGGAAGGGATTAGAATTGCTAGAATCAAACTGCGTGGGCGTGTAGCTCAGCTGGGAGAGCACCTGCTTTGCAAGCAGGGGGTCGCCGGTTCGATCCCGGCCACGTCCACCAAACTAATTCCCGCTCTCTCCTCAACTTACGCTGCCGTTTCTACGGCATAAACTTTCTGCTTTTTCGGGACGATCGGTACAACGATCGGATTATCGGGTAACTCGATTCTGTACCCAACTCGCTCCGCTTCCGCAAGGCGTACTTCCCGTCTTCGTCCAATCCCATCTTGATAAGGCTGGGCGTGAGCCAGCGGTCTTCAAGGTTGGCGTATAGATGCGGCGTGCCGCTCTTGGTGCAGAACAAAAAGACCAAATTTTCCCACCATATATTGCCTTAGAAATTCGGGAACGGCAGGATGCAGGTCGACGCCTCGATCAGCAACGCTGCGAGTTGCGAGCCACTCGGCATCGGCGGAATAAATATTGCCACGTGCATCGGTCGCAGGGCGGATTCTACACCGTCCCCTGAAGCCCTTGCTGTTTGAAACCCGGCATTTTATCAATGACGGACGCACCATCAGAGTGGCACAGCAGGTTGAAAATGGCGCTCCGCGCATCGTTTCGCTACCTCAAGATGGACGCGGCGCGACGAGTCGTGTGTTTTTCGGCGGGGCTAAATGTTTACGCGACGGTCGGAATGCTCGGCATTCTGTCCCGCGTTCACGCGCTGGCATTACCCCCGCAGTTGCGATTGCTTCAAAGTTGGGAAGTCATCATCGTTTGTGCCGTGCTTTTTGCGGCGGAGTTTGCCGGTGACAAGATTCCCATATTCGACCTGTTCTGGAACGCGGCTCATACATTCGTGCGGATTCCCGTCGCTGCGTTGCTCGTCTACGGCGCGGCAGAACATTTGAGCGAAGGCCCTCGATTGCTCGCCACGCTGCTCGGTGCTTCGCTCGCTCTTGCGACACACAGCGGGAAGTTTGCAGCGCGAGCAGCGGTGTCGCATTCGCCAGAGCCATTCTCGAACGCGGCTCTTAGTTTGGGAGAAGACGGCTTAGCCGCAGGGCTGACATGGTTCGCAACGCGGCATCCGTTCGTCGCAGCGGCCATCGCATTGGTGTTGGTAGCGATTATCTTGGTTGTGATTCGCTACGTGCTACGTGCGATGCGGCGTGCGTTTCGGCGGATTGGTGACGCGTTTGAGAAACGTCGTGCGACGAGTCCGGCGTGACGAATGGCGCGGTGCTCTGCGCGGCAGCTTTCTATAGGAAACAGCCGAGGGTGCCTTCAAATCCCATTTCGACGCGTCCATCGGGCCAGACGACAATCGGAACCATGTCGCCGAACTTGCGAGCTTCGTCCATCGTTTGTTGGCTCAGCTCGACGCGGCGCTCCTCGTAAGCGAGTCCTTCGGCCTGCCACTTTTCGAGGAGTTTCACGCAGGCATCGCAGCCG
>JAGWRH010000251.1 GCA_028876695.1 Acidobacteriota bacterium
CAGGCTTCAATTGCGAAATGCACCGGCGCGGATGCAGGGTGGTTTCGGCCGACCCGATCTACCGCTTTTCCGCTGCGCAACTGGCGCTACGCTTCAACGAAACGCGCGACACGATTCTGCGCAAAACCGTCGTGTCGCGCGAAAACTTCGTTTGGAACGAGATCCGATCCATCGAGCGATTGGGAGAACTGCGCATGCAGGCGATGAGTGGTTTCCTGCTAGATCTTCCTCGCGGATTATCCGAAGGGCGCTACGTGACCGCTGAATTGCCACAGCTGCCTTTTGCCGACAGCGCATTCGATCTGGCACTCTGCTCCCACTTTCTTTTTACGTACTCGGATCTGCTGTCGCTGGAATTCCACGTGGAGTCGATTCGCGAGCTGTGCCGCGTCGCGCGCGAAGCACGCATTTTTCCTCTCTTGCCGAATTTCGCCGTTGATCGTTCCCTGCACCTGCCGCCTCTCATCAACCATCTGACTGCCGACGGCTACCTCTGCGAAATCATCCGCGTCCCCTACGAATTTCAACGCGGCGCCAACGAAATGTTCCGCGCCACGCGCTCCGTTCAGTGACTCGCTTGTTTCCTCAGCTCTTGTGGAGGGTCGGATGTGCGGTCTGCGATATGGCGCCTTGCGTGGCTCGGTCAGCGCAGGGACATCGCTGGTGGGGGATCAAGGCATGACTCGGCAGATAGGCACCGCCGATCGCCGATCAAACGGCAAGCTGACGCGGCGCGAACTGCTCGGCGGCCTCGGTGCGTTTGCGCTCGCGTCAACTCTTCCAACTTCAACCGCACGTGCGTTCACGCGCAGCGGAATGATCGATGTTGAAGGCGGTCGGCTCGAATATTCGGTCCGAGGCCACGGTCCGACCATTTACATGATCCCCTCCTTCGGCCGCGGCTGCGAAGATTTCGACGTGCTGTCGGACACGCTCGTTCACAACGGCTACCGTGTCGTGCGCGCCCAGCCGCGCGGCGCGGGCTCCAGCACCAGCCAGAAGCAAGAGCTAAGCCTCACCGAGATGGCCAACGACGCCGCCACGGTACTGAAGGAAGTCGGCGGAACGCCCGCCGTTCTCGTTGGCCACGATTTCGGCCAACGCATCACCCGCACGCTGGCCACACAGCGCCCGGACTTGGTGAAGTCTCTGGTCATGTTTGCCTGCGGCGGCAAAATTAAGATGGCGCCCGAGGTTGGACGCGTCGGCCAGCTTTGCTTTGATCTCTCGCTTCCTTGGGAAGTGCGCAAGGCCGCGGTGCGTTACGCGTTTTTCGCGCCCGGCAACGACCCCGCTCCCTGGAAGGATGGCTGGTATCCCGAAGCCGCCAGACTGCAACGCGACGCCATACAGGACCCGGTCAGCGCATTTTGGGCCGCGGGCGGCGTCGTGAATGTGTTGGTGGTTCAGGGTCTGCAAGACGTCTCCGCCGTGCCCCAGAATGCGCGTCTCTTTAAGGCTGACTTCCCCGATCGCATTCGGCTCGTCGAGATCGATCATGCAGCGCACGCGCTGTTGCCCGAGCAGCCTAAGCAAGTTGCCGCTGCCGTGCTGAAGTTCCTACACGAAAACGCGTAACTGAAAGTCTCGAATCCGCTGCATCGCGCCTTAGGCCGCAAAGCCTTCGACGTTCCGCCACTCCCGTGCCACCGTGGCGGGCACGCAGCACAGCCGGAGAACTAGCATCGGTTCAATCAGAGCTTGAGCCGTCGTGCCGGCTGACGACCGCGGACAGATTTACCCGGAGAGTCCCGCAGCGGACGGGTTGAAGATCGCCACATACATCAGGATCAACGTCAGAATGATCATAACGATGCTGATCGCCCAGGCGATCACGTTGAATGTCACTCGGTTGGTATGCTGCCCCATCAGGTCGCGCCGGTTGATGAGAAGCAGGATGAAGATCAGCACCACCGGCAGCCAGATGCCGTTTCCCACCTGGGAGTAAATTAAGATTTTCCAAAGCGGCGCTTTCGGAATCAGGATGATCCCCGCTCCCACCACGATCAGCAACGTATAGAGCGCATAGAACGTCGGAGCCTCTTTGAATTTGCGATCGAGGCCCGCTTCAAAGCCGAGACCTTCGCAGATCACGTGCGCTGTCGAGAGCGGCAGGATGGACGCCGCGAAAAGCGATGCGTTCAGCAGTCCGAAGGCGAAAAGCCAGCCTGCCCATTTTCCCGCCAGCGGAATCAGCGCCTGGGCTGCGTCACCGGCGCTGGAGATGTTCTTCAGGCCGTGGGCGTTGAGCGTCGCAGCGCAGCATACGATGATGAAGAACACGATTACCATGCACGATATGCTGCCGACGAGCACATCCATGCGCGCGTGCTTGTAATGACGCGGGCCGACGCGCTTCTCAACGAAACCCGCCTGCAAATAAAAGAATTGCCAAGGCGCGATCGTGGTTCCCACCAGCCCGATCAGCATCAAGAGATACGGCGCGTTCAAATGCACGGATGGCAGCACGGTTTCATGCGCAGCCAGTATCCAATTTGGTTTGGCCAAGAAAGACGACAAGATATACGAAAGATAAAACCCGCAGGCCACCAGGAAAATCTTTTCGACCGCGCGATAGGTCCCATAAATCACCAGCAGCCAAACGGCGATGGCCGCGAGCGGCACGGAAACATATTTGCTGACGTGCATCACCTGCGAAGCTTCGGCAACACCGGAAAATTCCGCTACCGTGTTCGAGAGGTCCACCACCAGCGCCGCTGCCATCACGAAAAATGTGGACCGGAAGCCGAATTCTTCCCGGATCAGGTCCGAAAGCCCCTTGCCCGTCACCACCCCCATGCGCGCGCACATCTCTTCGCTTACGTACAGCGCGATAGTCATGGGGATCAGCGACCAGAGCAGCGCGTATCCAAACTGCGCACCCGCCGAAGAGTAGGTGCTGATTCCTCCCGCATCGTTATCAACATTCGAGGTGATCAGGCCGGGACCAACCACGGCAAGAAAAATGGCGATGCGTCGCCGCCACGGACGGGTGCGGCGATTCCACTGGCGGCCTCGTTCCGCCAGGCGTGAGAAGTTGGCCGTAATTGTGTTCCGAGCGTCCAACAGAGACCGCCGATTCCGCTGTTTTACAGCTTCGAGCGCAGCCGGCTCACCACATCGTCCACTGTGATCGCGCCGATCGGACATTTTTCGGCGTTCACGACCACGATGCTTCGCAAGTTGTACTTATCGAAGAGCTCGAAGATGTCTTTTTCATTTGCGTTTGCCGTAACCGAGAGCAGCGGCTCGGACGCGATTTCGCCCATGCGCTGCTCGGTGTTGGCGAGCAAAAGGCTGGCGATCGGAACGGTACCGGCGAGTTCCGCATCGCGATTGATCAGGAAAACATTGTCGAGCTGATCGGCTGGAATTTCATGGAAGCGGATGTGATCGACCACCTCTCCGCGCGTGGCGTCCTCCCCGACAACCACGATCTCGGTGGTCATCATGCCGCCCGCTGTGTTTTCGCCGAAGCGCAGCAGTTCCTCGACTTCGTGGGCTTCGCGGTGCTCCATCTCATCAAGGACCTCGCGCGAGGTTTCCGGTTCGAGGTTTTGCATCAGGTCGGCAGCTGCATCGGGGCTCATTTCCTCGATGATATCGGCCGCTTTTTCGGGATCGAGCTTCTCGACTACCTGGGTTTGCAGTCGTTGATCGAGTTCCGCCAGCGTTTCAGCGGCGGTTTCTTCATCGAGCGACGCGATGATCGACTGGCGCTCGTCGGGCGAAAGCTCTTCCGCGATATCAGCCAGGTCGGCGGGGTGCAGCTTGGCCAGCTTGTCGCCCGAAAGGCGCAGCTTGACGCGGCGCAGCGGATCCGGCTCGATCAAATTCACGAATTCCCAGCGGATATTGCGAGGAGGCAGCTTGGATTGGAGTCGCCGGATGGTCATGGGGGGGACGACCCCTTGGAGCATCCGCCGCACGGCGGCGGGCAGGCCAACGTCCACCTGCGTGATGCGCAGCTCGGTGTTGCCGTTGGTGCGCTGGTCCATTAAATCCACATCGTTGATGCGGACCACCTTCCGGCCATTGGTGTCGATGATTTGCTGATCCAGCAGGTCCTTGCGCACAGCGAGCCACGCCTCGTTGGGCTGAAAAAGATCGAGACCCGATTCATCCGTGGTCAGCGTGACCTTGCCGGGGGCAACGGATTCCACCTGGTCGTAGCGCGCGACCAGGGGACGATACTTGCCGCGGCTGAGCATCAGCCGCGCGACGCGGTTCGGCTGCTCCGCCGGCACGATGAACATCTCCTTCACGCGGCCTACGAAATGGCCATAGGAATCGTAGGTCTTCGCGCCGAGCAGTTCTGTTGCGTGTAGCATTGGGCAACTCCTTACGCCGGTTTCCGATTCCTCTGGCACATCCCGATACGATGCGTCAGTGCCGTCCGGAACTGCGTTGGTGCATAAAAAAAACCGTGACCGGCGACGCATCCGGCCACGGGCAAAAAACGGGTTTGCCCAATGCTACTTCAGGCCGGGCCTCGCCTCCCTATCCCCGCGAACGGGGCGGGAACGACGGTCCGTGAAACGCGGGAAGGCCGCCCCTCCTGGTCCAAAAGACCCAGACACTCCGCCGGGGCGATCGCTTCCAGGCTCCGAATTGGACGAACGCTCCATTCGCCTAAATGCGCTTGTCCTCAACTTGTCTAGTAAATGGACATGTCATATTTGTCAAGCAAAGACTGCTTTTAGGCGGACTTTTCCGCGCGAGAAGAGCAAATTTCGCGGTAAAACGCCCCTGCGGGCGCAATCGTCGGCGTAGAGGTCCCAATAGGTGCCGCGGATGTAGTCCCGATCGCTGTAGCCAAGCCGGCGAGCGGTTCGGTCAATGGTCGCGGGCTTGCCCTCAAGTTCGAGGAAAGCTCCGACGGGGGTCTCATCGAGGCAGGCGTACACGCCCGGGAGCCGAAAACTCGTCCGGTATTTTTCGTATTGAAATCCGATTCTGAACCCGAGCGTGTGAAGGTCGCGCGCCCAGCGTTCCGGATTCGGGACCGGGAGTTCAGTTTCGATTTTTTCTTTGTATCGGGACCGTGGATCGGCGGGCGCTGGAGCCTTAAACGTGGCCAGCGCGGAATGCCTGCTAGCGCGGAGGGTTTTCGAGCCGACCGGCACTTCGGTTCGCAGCCGGAGCAAACGGCCAGTGCGTTTGAAAAAAGAATCCGTGGTGTCGTACACAGTGTTTCGCTCGAATACGCGGCCTTCCGGCGACGCGCCGAGGGCGGCAAGCCGACGAATTAGTACTGGAACATCTGCCACGCGAAGCTTGATTTCGATCTCGAGCCCGGAGCGGCCTTGCATTTGCACGGTCCGAGTATAAAACAGCGTACGCGGCGAAATTGCGCGAGTCGAAGCCGGAGAGGAAGCTGTTGCCAAATCGGTGAACGAGCCAGCATAATCGTGCCCCTGCCGCCCCAGATTTGACTTTCAATGACCGAGCCAGCGACACCGCTGATGCAGCAGTACCACGCCGTGAAGAAACAGCACCCCGCGGCGCTGCTGCTGTTTCGCCTGGGAGACTTCTACGAGCTTTTCTACGATGACGCGGTGGTGGCGTCGAAAATCCTGCAAATCACGCTGACCGCGCGCAACAAGGAAAAGGGACAAGCGGTGCCTATGTGCGGCGTGCCGTACCACGCGGCAGAGACCTATATCGCTCGGCTGATTCGCGCCGGGCATAAGGTGGCGGTCTGCGAGCAGATGGAAGAGCCGGGGCCGGGTAAGAAATTGGTCCGCCGGGAGGTGATCCGTGTGATTACACCCGGTACGGCCAGCGGCACGGCGCTGCTGGAAACGAAGCACAACGCGTTTCTTGCGGCTGTGGCGCGTGGTAAGTCAGCGCGGCGCGGCGAGCGCGCCGGCGACGATACCGAAGCGATCGGAATCGCCTACGTGGATTTATCGACAGGCGAGTTTCGCGCGACAGAATTTCAAGGGCCCACAGCGGAAGCGCGGCTGCGCGACGAACTGGAGATCCTCAGGCCGCGCGAAATCCTGCTGCCCCGCCCGGCGACGCTTTTTCCGGATGCCGCTCCCACCGTGTTCGGCGGTGCGAACGCCGTCGAGACCCGGCTGGAAGGCTGGATTTTCGAGACGGGCTACGCGGCGCGGCTCATCGAGCAACAGTTCCGCGTAGCCGCTCTCGATGGCTTCGGGCTTGCGGGCCGATGTCTGGCAACCTCGGCGGCAGGCGCCATCGTTCATTACCTGAGAGAGACGTCAGCCATCGGAGCTCGCCGTCCGGAAGACGCGGTGGCGCAGCCGACTTTGCGGCCGACGGGATCGGGACTGGAGCATCTCGACCGCATCGCTTACTACGATCAGCAAAACGCCATGCTGCTCGATCAAGTGACGGTGCGAAATCTGGAGCTCGTCGAGCCGGCAGTGGAAGACGACGAATCGGCCACGCTGCTGCACGCGCTGGATGAAACGTGTACGGGAATGGGAGCCCGGCTATTGCATTCATGGATTTTGCGGCCGGAAATCGCGCTCGAAGAGATCGAGGCGCGGCTGGATTCCGTGGCGGCGCTGAAGGCGCAAACGATTGCGCGGGAAGAGATCCGGAAGCAGCTCGAAGCGATTCTCGATGTGGAGCGGCTCACGAGCCGCGTCACGCTGGGTACCGCCACGCCGCGGGACCTGATTGCTCTGCGGCAAACGCTCGAACGGGTACCGGTGATCCGTTCTCTCCTGCCTGCGTGCCTCAGCGCGGCTGCTGGCGCCTCCGCGTCTGATTCGAGCGTAGCGACAACGAGTACGCCGCAGACTCTGTCCACCAGACTGGCAAGCCTTCGAGAACAGATGGACGAGATTGCGGATGTGCGCGACCTGATCGGCCGCGCGATCGCAGACGAGCCGCCAGCGGCGCTGATTGAGCCCGGCGCCATCCGGCGCGGATTCAACGCCGAGCTCGATGAGCTGCGAGATTTGCTGAGAAACGGGCGTCAGATCATTGCGTCGATGGAGGAGGGCGAGCGCAAGCGCACCGGCATCGCCTCGCTGAAAATCCGCTACAACCAGGTTTTTGGCTACTACATCGAGGTGTCCAAGCCGAACCTGCCGATGGTCCCCATTGAGTACGAGCGGAAGCAGACGCTCGTGAATGCCGAACGCTTTACAACGCCGGAACTGAAGCAACACGAACGCAAAGTGCTTTCAGCGGAAGAGCGCGTGCTGGAAATCGAACGCCGGTTGTACGTGGAGATCCGCGAATCGATCGCGCACGAAGCGGCGCGCCTGCGAAGAACGGCCGCGGCGATTGCGCAGGTGGATGTGCTTGCGAATTTCGCGCATCTGGCGGCCGCGCGGAACTACACGCGGCCAATTTTTACGGAGAACGCGCCGGCCGCGACCGGAGAGCGCGGCGATTTGATGGTGGCCGGCGGGCGGCATCCGGTGATCGAGAAGCTGGTTGAACAGCGCGGCGAGCGCTTCGTTCCAAACGATCTGAGCTTCAGCGATGAATCGCAATTTCTATTGCTGATTACCGGTCCGAACATGGGCGGGAAATCGACGTACTTGCGGCAGGCGGCGCTCATCTGCGTAATGGCACAGATCGGCTCGTTCGTGCCGGCTTCGCAGGCGCGTTTGCCGGTCATCGATCGAGTTTTCACGCGCATCGGCGCGTCGGATAATCTGGCGCGCGGGCGATCCACGTTTCTGGTGGAAATGAGCGAAGTGGCGGCGATCCTGAACACGGCAACGCGCGCGAGCCTGGTGCTGCTGGATGAAGTCGGCCGAGGTACGGCGACTTTTGACGGGCTTTCGATCGCCTGGGCCGTGGTCGAGGCGCTTCACGAAGGCACGCGGCCGCGTACGCTATTCGCGACGCATTACCACGAGCTGACGGAACTCGAGCCGCTGCTTCCGGGAGTTAAGAACATCCACGTATCGGTGCGAGAGGCGGGCGGCGAGATCGTTTTTCTGCGCCGCGTGGAGCCCGGGACGGCGAACAAGAGCTACGGCATTGAAGTGGCGCGGCTGGCGGGATTGCCGCTCGCGGTGATTGAGCGCGCCCGAGAAATTCTGAGCCGTCACGAGCGTAGCGAGGAAAATTTGACGAAAGAACTGTCGCCCGGAGCTATGCCCCGGGCGCCTCGCCAAGCAAGCTTTACCGCCCTCGATGAATCGGTTCTGGAGGCGCTTCGCGGCGCGGAGTTAGACAAACTCACGCCTCTTGAAGCTCTGAATTTGCTCGCCGCATTGCAGAAGCAGCTTCAATGAGCCGCGATAAAACGGGCGCCGCGAAAACAGGTTATCGACCGATGCGGGTGCTGGGGCTGATGTCCGGCACGTCGGCGGACGGCATCGACGTGGCCGCAGTAGTGATTTCTGGCGCTCCTCCTGAGCTTTCCACGCGGATCGAGAGGCATCATCACCAGCCGTTTCCAGCTTTTCTGCGCGAGCGGATCCTGCATATGGCCGAGGGACGTGCCATTACGAGCGCAGAGCTGAGCGAACTCAATTTTCTGATCGGAAGACAACTGGCCGGCGCAGCGCTCGAAGCGTGCAAGAAGTGGCGACTGGCGAAGCGCGATGTGGATCTGATCGGCTCGCACGGCCAGACGATTTTTCATCAAGGATCGGCTGCCCGATTCGCGGGCAAGATGCGAATTGCCTCCACGCTGCAGATTGGCGACATCAGCATAATCGCGCAACGCACGGGAATCACGACGATTGGAGATTTCCGTCCCGCGGATATGGCGGCAGGCGGGCAAGGCGCGCCGCTCGTGCCGTTCGTCGATTATTTGCTCTATCGAGATGCGGCTCGAGGACGCGTGGCGTTGAATATCGGCGGAATCGCCAACGTGACCGTAATTGCGGCAGGCGCGGAACCTGGACGCGTTTTCGCGTTCGATACGGGGCCGGGCAATATGATCGTGGACGCTATCGTGAATCGCATCACGCACGGGAAGGAAACCTTCGATCGCGACGCGAAAATCGCCCTGACTGGACAAACGATTGGCGACCTGCTCGCGCGGCTGATGAGCGACCCGTACCTGCGCAAGAAACCGCCGAAATCGGCTGGGCGCGAGCAGTTCGGGCGGGAGTACGCGGACGAGTTGATCGCGTGGGGGAAGCGACATCGTGCAAGGCCGGCCGACCTTGTGCGCACGGCAACGATGTTCACGTCGCTTTCGGTCGCCGATGCGTTCCGGCGATTTATCGCGCCGCGCGTGAAAGTCGATGAACTAATCGTGGCCGGCGGAGGAGCGCGCAATCCGCTGATGATCGCGCAACTGGCAGCGGCGCTTCCGGATATCGAGATCGTTTCCGCCGAGCATCTCGGAGTTCCCGCGGAAGCGAAGGAGGCGTTTGCCTTCGCGGTGCTGGCGTACGAAACGTATCACCGCAGGACGAACAACCTGCCGTCGGCGACCGGCGCGAATCGCGCGGTGATATTGGGAAAAATTGCCTACGGGTCATAGCCGCGCGAGCGCTTGGCTAGGAATTGGGACATTCGTGCGGCGGAAGATTACCGGAAAACGCGCTCGATTTCCTCGTTGGCGATAGCGCCTTCGCGGACGATGGCCCATCGATCGCCCTCGATGCGCACGATGGTGGAAGCCAGCGTGCCGCCCGTATCGCCGCTATCCAGAATGAGCGGAAGGCGATCATTCAGTTGGGCAACGATCTGCTCGGCGCTGCTGCACGACGGATGGCCGGAAAGATTCGCGCTCGTGCCGGTGATTGGGCTCTCCGCCGATTCGATCAGCGCGGTTGCAATATTGGACTTCGGCCAGCGGAGCGCCACTCGGCCCGTGTTCCCCGTCACTTTGAGGGGCAACCGGTGCGTCGCTTCGACGATCAACGTCAAAGCACCGGGCCAGAATCTGTGAGCGAGCGCCAGAAAAGGATCTGGAACGTCGCGAATCAGCGTGACCGCCTGCTCTATTGAATTCACAAGGATCGGCAGCGCCTGCGACTCCGGGCGGCCCTTCACGCGAAAAACGCGCTCGACAGCAGCGAGGTTGAAGGGGTCGGCGGAAAGGCCGTAAAACGTGTCTGTGGGAATCGCGACCACGCGACCGCGCTTGATGAAAGTGGCCGCATAGTCGATTAAATGACGCTCGGGCGCGTCGGATGAAATCTTGAGGACTTCGACAGGCAAATTTTCGGTCGCGGTAGACTGAGCCGCGTGCATGGCAAATTACCATAGCTTAGCTATAGGGGCAATACTGGGCAGGCGCCCCGCGGGTGTGCGCGCGTTGGGTTGCCGAGCGCCCGCGGTTTACGCAAGCTTCGCCGTTTGATAGCCTTGCGGGAGAGAACCGGGCGGCGCCGGACCGCTCTGGAATCCTCCGATGGACGCGATCACAAGCCGAGAGAACAAATGGCTTAAGCTCTTCCGAGCCGCTTTGCGCGGTTCCGGGCCGAAATCCGGCGAGCCGATCGGGGTGGAGGGGCCTAAGCTGATCGAAGATGCCCTGCGGTCCGGCCTGGAGGCGGAGGCTCTGCTGATAAGCGAATCGGCCGAACGTGACGCGGAAGCGATCCTTCGCGCGGCGAGCGACACGGAAGGCGGAGTAGCGCGGTCTCGAATCCTGCGCACCACGGATAAGCTTTTTCGAAGCGTTGCGGGAACGGATGCACCGCAAGGCGTGGCCGCGCTCTTCCGCCAGCGTAGTTGGGGACTTGAGGACGTGTTGCGAGGCGTGGGAGAAATCCGCGGGGTTTCGCCACTCGCGATTGTGCTGGCCGGGGTGCAGGACCCGGGCAACGTGGGCACGATTTTGAGGTCGGCAGAGGCGTTTGGCGCGACGGGGGCCGTTTCCACTCGAGGTACCGCTGATCCGTGGTCGCCGAAGGCGCTGCGTGCCTCGGCAGGGGCCGGTTTGCGCCTGCCGGTACTGCGTGGGATGGCTATTGCCGTTCTGCTGGCTCAGCTGCGGATAGCCGGCGTGAAGATTTATGCGGCCGGGGCGGCGGCAGCGGATGCGGCGTCGCAGGTCGATGTCTCGGACGAAGAAGAATTGCGCGGTCCGGCAGCGATTTTCGTAGGAAATGAAGGCGCGGGGCTGCCGGCCGAAGTAAAGCGTGCCGCGGATGCTACGCTAACGATAGCGATGCGGCCCATCGTCGAGTCGTTGAACGCCGCGGTGGCGGCTTCGATTGTTCTCTATGAAGCAGCCAAGCAGCGGCAATCGGAGTTGCGCATCTCAGTGTAACGAGCGACAGGTCTGGACAGATGGGACTCTTTCAGGCAATCGAGCCGGAAGAAGCACCGCTCGAGCGGCGGCCGCTGGCGGACCGCATGCGGCCCCGAAACCTGGACGAATTTGTGGGCCAGGAGGAGCTGCTTGGCCCCGGCCAACCGCTGCGCATCCAAATTGAGCGCGACGAGCTTGGGTCGATGCTGTTCTGGGGTCCGCCCGGGTGCGGCAAAACCACCCTCGCGCGGATTATCGCGAAACGGACGAAATCGGACTTCGTTCCGTTCAGCGCAGTCCTCTCCGGAATCAAGGAAATCAAGGAGACAATGGCGAAGGCCGAATCGGCGCATCGCTACGGCCGGCGCACGATCGTGTTCGTGGACGAAGTTCATCGATTTAACCGCGCGCAGCAGGATGCGTTCCTCCCGCACGTCGAAGCGGGAAATATTCTGCTGGTCGGGTCCACGACGGAAAACCCATCGTTTGAGATCAACGCCCCCCTGCTTTCGCGCATGAAGGTCTACGTGCTGCGGCCGCTTACCGCGGAACAGATCACCGGACTGCTGCGAAGCGCGCTCGCCGACACCGTTCGCGGGATTGGAAATGAGCGGGTCGAAGCGAGCCCGGCGATTCTGGAGCGCATCGCTGTGCTAGCCAATGGCGACGCGCGCGCCGGATACAACACGCTCGAAGCTCTGGTGCTCGGGACGCCTCCTGACGCAGCGGGCAAGCGCATCCTTTCCGAAGCGCGACTTCAGGATGTGCTTCAAAACAAGCTGCTTCCGTACGATAAGGCCGGCGAGGAACACTTCAATTTAATTTCCGCGCTGCACAAATCCGTGCGCAATTCGGACCCGGATGCGGCGCTCTACTGGCTGGCACGCATGCTCGAATCCGGTGAGGATCCGCTCTATTTAGCCCGGCGCATGGTGCGGATGGCCAGCGAAGACATCGGTCTCGCCGACCCGGGCGCTCTGGCGCAGACGATCGCAGCGAAGGAAGCATTCGAATTCCTGGGGCCGCCGGAAGGGCACTTGGCCTTGGCTCAGGCGGCTGTGTACCTGTCACTGGCGCCGAAATCGAACGCTTTGTATACCGGCTACGGAAATGTGCAAGAAGATTTGCGGCGAACCATCGCGGAGCCGGTCCCGCTGCATCTTAGGAATGCGGTGACCGGTCTTATGCGGAACATCGGGTACGGCAAAGGCTACCAATACGCGCATGACGCGGAAGAAAAAGTGACGGACATGCCGTGCCTGCCGGAGAGCCTTGCGGGCCGCACCTATTACAAGCCGACCGATCAGGGACTCGAGTCCCGCTTACGGCTGCGCCTTGAAGATATCCGCCGAATCCAGAAGAAATCCCCGCAAGACCATGAGCGGTAATGATCCGCGAGGGCACACGCGAGGTGCCGCGGCGTGGTCTGCCCGGCTTTTGACGGCCGCGCGGGGCGTTCGTGGGCTACGCAATTCGGCGATCCTAGCGGCAACCGCGGTCCTGATCCTGCTATGGATCCCGGTCGCCGGAGCACAAGACCTCCCCAAGCTGGTGATCGATCAGGATTGCAGCGCGTTCGCCATTTCGCCGCGGAACGACATCGTCTTCTCGGTGCCGCACCTGAAGTTCATCAAGAAATACATCCTGCAGCGCGACGATATTTACATCGCCCGCCCAAAAGGGGGAATCAATCGGATCGTCGACGCCGACAAATTCATCCCCTTTCCTCCAGTGGAGGGCTTCATCGTCCGTTCGATTTCCTGGTCGCCCGATGGAAAACGGATCGCCATCAACATGACGCTCCGGCCGCTGCCCGCGCGACTGGAAGAGCAGATCGAAGAGAAAAAGAGCAAGCACAAGGTAAAGAAGCAGCGAGACGATCAAGACGACGAGGACGACGATAGCGGCGATTTTCAGACCGTGAAGCCGCCCCAGGGCGGCAACGTGGTTGCGCTATTCGACGCAGACGGCCGGCCAATTCAGGTGCCTGGCGCGAAAACGCAGTTCCTGGATCACGCGGAGAATGCCGCGTGGCTGGACGATGATCAAGCCGTCGTCTATCTGTCCGGTGCGCAAATCGTTCGCCTTCGTCCGGCCGACGGCACTACGACGAAACTTTTCGAAGGTCATGAGTTTCAGGCCGTCGCGTGGGACCCCGCCCGCAGCCGGGCGTTCGCCGTCGGAGAAGATCTCACCGTACACGCCGGGCTGGCGCTCGTCGAACTCGACCTGCTCCACGAAACGATCGCCCCGATCGCGACCCTGCCGAGCTACCAAAGCTCGCTCACGGTGTCACCCTCGGGCACAAAGGTTGGATTTTTCGCGGATGGCGATACGATCGAGGTAATCGACATCGGAAACGCATCCAGACCTCTGCGCGTCCACGCCGGCTTGGGCTTTTTTCAGTGGGATTCCAGCGAAGATCGGGTGCTGCTCAAACGCGGCCCGCAGGACCAATCAAACGACCTTGTCTGGGTCGGCCTGCACGACGACAGCTTTGTGCCCGCCCTCCATGACCTGGAGTTCCATGCATTCCAGGTCGCTCCGGATGGTAAGTCGCTCGCCGTTACCGAACCCGGCAAACGCATTTTGAAAATTTATCCGCTCGAATAACAAGGCAGCGACGTGCACGGATGCATGAGGTGTTGAAGTCAGTTCTACTGCAGGCGAAAGCGCTTGATGTGTTCCTTCAGAATGCAGGTATTCATCACAACGAACAGGCCGGCCCGCCGCGCGCTTTCCGCCGCTTCGGCGTGCATCACGCCCTCCTGCATCCACACGGCTCGCGCGCCGATTCGAATGGCTGATTCCACGATTTCGGGCACAAATTCGGAGCGCCGAAATATATCCACAATATCCACGCGCTCCGGGATGTCTTCCAGCCGCGCGTACGCTGTTTCTCCGAGCACTTCCGCCTCGCTCGGATTTACCGGAATGATGCGATACCCCGCGGATTTCAAATACTCAGCCACGCCGTAGCTGGGGCGAAATTTCCGGTTGGAAAGGCCCACGACCGCAATCGTGCGGCTGGCTTTCAAAATCTCGCTCACCGGATCGCCCACAGGGGTCGAGCTGGCGTGCGAATTTCCGCTTCGGTCTTCAGTTGAGTTATTCATCACGTCCTTTCACGAAAACGATCATGCGATCCAAAAAGTGGCCAGCCGCAGCGCCCTGCCTCGCAGTATCCGCACGGTTGTGCAGCACGTATCCATCACTGGCGTTCCCGGGAACGAGGCGGGCGCATGGCCTCCGCTGTCACTTATTGAAGGCCGATTGTGCGCATTGTAACTGACTGAGCCGGGTCCGCGGCAAAAATCGCGGGGAATTGCTTGGGAACAACTGTGCTCGTACTAGAAAGGCTAGGCTTTGCCAGGGCGGGCGCGAGGCGCAGCTCGCCGGGAGCTGCGCCGGGTTTGCGCTACGGACCGAGCACGCAGGATCGCAGCCGCCTGCTTTGCCGAGATTTCCCGATATTGCCCCGGTGCGAGCGGACCGAGTTCTAAAGCGCCGATGCGTACGCGCTTCATTTTTTCCACCGGATGGCCGGTTTGAAAGAGGCGGTTGCGCAAGGCATCTCGCCTAGCCTCGGAAATTTCCACTTCGTACCAGGGAGATTCTTTTCCGCGGATGCGCTCAATACGAGCGCCGGTGGAACGCGAAATGCTTTCGATCTCAGCAAAGGTAAGGAGGCCTTTCAGCTTGATTTGATACTGCTGGGGAATTTCGTGGGCCCGCAAAAACTGATTGGCCAGATCACCGTCGTTGGTCAACAGCAAGAGCCCCGAGGTGTGATATTCCAACCTGCCGGCGGGGAAAACGCGTTCGGATACATTTTGCAAGAAGTCGCGCACGGTGGGGCGGCCCTCGGGATCGCTCAGCGTTGATACGACCTCGCCCGGCTTGTGAAACACCAGGTAAACGTGTTCTTGCGGCCGGTGCAGCAGCTTACCGGCGACCTTGATGTGATCGCGTTCTGCGTCGGCCTTGGTGCCCAATTCCGTCACGACGCGCCCGTTCACCGTCACCAACCCCGACGCGATCATTTCTTCGGCGTGCCGCCGCGAAGCCACTCCGGCCCGGGCAATAATTTTTTGCAGGCGTTCTTCCATCGGTAAGCGCAGCGAATCCAATCCCGCTCGCTGCCGGCTACGAGCCTTCATTCGTCCCCGCGGAGGCGGCGCGAGTTTGTGGTTCCGATCCCGGCTCGTCTTCGCCGAGTTCGGCCAAGTCATTGTCATCGCCCGATTCGAGATTTGGCGGCGTGTCCGCGGATTCCACCGCTTCGAGCGATTCCGCTTTCGCGGCTTCGGCGGCTCCGCTCTCCGTCTGGTAGCCGGATTCAGGCTCCGCTGGCGCGATGCCTACATCAGACCCGAGCGCAGCCTGTGCGAGTTGCTCGAATTCTTTCAGGCTTGGCAGTTCGTCGAGATCGGAAAGTCCAAAGCGCATCAGGAACTGCTTCGAGGTGCGGTACAGAATGGGCCGTCCGATGACTTCCTTGCGGCCAGCCGTGGTGATCAGCCGCTTCTCGAGCAGCGTTTTAATCACGCCGCCCACA
>JAGWRH010000252.1 GCA_028876695.1 Acidobacteriota bacterium
AGGGCACGGTGAAGGCGACGCTGGGGTCCGTGAACGTGCCGATCATATGCGCCGGCGCGCAGATCGATCCAGGCGACATCATTGTGGCGGACGACGACGGCGTGGTGGTGGTGCGGCGCGCGGCCGCGCGCGAAGTGGCGGCGGCTTCGGAGCAGCGCGTGGCCAAGGAAGACAAGACGCGCGAGCGGCTGGCCAAGGGCGAACTGGGGCTCGATATCTATGGGCTGCGCGAAAAAGTGAAGCAGATGGGGCTGGAGTACCGGTAGCTGACCGGCGCTGCCCCATGTTTGGCCGGGAGATCCGTTGAATGAACTGCGCGAGATCGCGATGAGCGGCAAAACGATCGTCGAGCTAAGCGAAACCGAGCGGCGCAATATCGAGATGGCCTGCGCCGCCCTGTGCGTCGATTACTGCGAGATTGTTGATTCGAAGGATTACGGCCGTCTGCGCGAGGTTTTTGCCGGCGACGCGCGGTACTATTCGCCGGCCGCGCCGGACCAGCTGATTGAAGGCGCCGATGCGATCGTCGCTTACGTCTCGCGCATTCCCGCAACCCTTGTGACGCAGCATCTCGCGTGTAATATTCGCGTCGAGGCCGAATCGGTCGAGGCCGCTCACGGATCCTGCCGCATTCTCCTCTTTACCGCGGATGGAAACGCGCACGCGACCAACGACGGGCACAAAGCCGCGGAAAAGCAGCGGATCGGCGTGTATCGCGACCGCTACGTCCGCGCGCCTTCCGGCTGGCGCATCGCCGAGCGCCGCGGCCAGACGTTGCTCTACACCTAGTCGAAACGGCAGGTCTCACCATGACTTCGAAACCGTTCCAGAAAATCGGCATCGTCGGATTCGGCGAAGTCGGCGGAATTTTCGGCCGTGATCTCGCCGGCCGCGGCATCGACGTAGCCGTTTATGACGTTCTTCTGCGCGCGCCGTCCTCGCGCGAGGCGATGCTGGCCAAAGCGCGCGGCTGCGGCGTGAAAGCCGCGGAATCGCTCGCCGAATGCCTCGCCGGCCGCGAATTGATCGTTTCCGCTGTCACCGCTTCGTCCGCCGCGGAGGTAGCCGAACAATCCGCGCCGTTGCTCGTTTCCAGACAAATTTATCTGGACGTCAATTCCGTCTCGCCGGAAACCAAATCGCGCATGGCCGAGCGCTTCGAAAAGAGCGCGGCGGAATTCGTCGAAGCCGCCGTGATGGCCGCGGTCTCGCCCCAGCGCCTCAAGGTGCCGATGCTGCTCGGCGGCCGTTACGCCGCGGAACTTGCGCCGCGGCTCGCCTCGATTGGCATGAGCGGCAGGGCCGTCAGCGACCGTGTCGGCATCGCCTCCGCCACAAAAATGTGCCGCAGCGTAATCATTAAAGGACTGGAAGCCCTGGTGGTGGAAAGCATGTTTGCGGCCCGGCGCTACGGTGCTGAGGACGCCGTGCTCGCGTCTCTCGCCGCCACGTATCCTGATATGGGTTGGCACAAGGACCTGCCGGATTACCTGATCAGTCGTGTAGCCGAACACGGCCGCCGCCGCGCTGCAGAAATGCGCGAAGCGGCGCAAGCCGTAAGCGACGTGGGGCTCGACCCGCACATGGCTCGCGCCACTGCCGCGAGACAGGACTGGCTGGTGGATGAAATCGCGGCAAACGGACTTAAGCATTTCGCCGGAGAGAACTTCTCGTGGCGCGAGCTCGCGGACGCCATCAATGCTTCGCAAAAGCCGGGAAATCCCGCGGGTTGGCGGTTTGCTTCAAGCTAAGGCTGCGGCGCCGGAGCAACGAGCGGATTTCGCCCTCTTTTGCGGCGACGCGTCACACTGACGGCGATCCGTCAAAACGGCCAGAAGCGTTTGCGCCAGCTGCCACCTGCCTCGCCGGCGTTCGTCTTAGCCTCTTCTTTTAGTTCCGGCAAATACGGCAGCGCCCGGCCTTCGAACGCGGCGAGCGGATTTTCCACCAGCAACGCGCGCGCTTTCTCTTCGCCGTGCGCTTTGGCAATCAGGTCGTAAGTTTCCTTCAAGCGCAAAGGCCGCGTGGTCACGTTGTGCGCGTCACTGGCGATAAAATGAACCGCGTCGTTCGCGAGCCACTCTTCGGCCCGTGCCTGCGCCGCTTCTCCCCATTTTCCGTGCAACGACTGCGCGGTGATTTGCGCGTAGCATCCCTGACGCAGCCATTGGAACAGCCGTTCGGGTTGCGCGCGGATCAGCGGATTGCGCTCCGGATGCGTGACGATCGGATGCAGGCCGGCCAGCTGCAGCTGATGCAGCGCCTGGTCCATCGACGGCGGAATCGAGTAATCGGCAAACTCGACGAGCAAATAATTCCTCTGATTGATCGTGTAGCGCGTCGAATTCTGCTGAATGTCGCGCAAATTGTCGAAGCTCATGTGGAAATCGCAGCCGGTGGCAAGCCGCAGCCGGCCTTCGAACCGCGCCTGCAATTCATCGCGGCGCTGGCGGATTGCCGAGGGCTCGAATCTCCACGCACTGTTGGCGTGCGGCGTTCCCACGATGTGGGTCACGCCGTCTTCGATGGCCATCTCCGCCATGGCGCATGCGATTTCGAGCGACTCGGCGCCGTCGTCGAGTTCCGGAAGGATGTGGCAATGGATATCGATCATCGTGAGGTCATGAGCATAGCGCACGAACTCGCGCCCGTACAATCGAACCGCCGCAACTTCCGCGCTCGTTTCACCGCAAAAACAGGCTATAGGTCAGCGTCAGCAGCACCACCGCGGTGAACACGCTGTACTTCCAATTCTTCAGCGAGACCATGAAATAGACCATCGACGCCAGCACGCGGATGTACGGCGTGAGCATCAGCATGGCGATCCCCAGGCTCAGCAGCAGCCGGGGACGCAGCGCTCCTTGCATTCCCAGCCGGATCTCGTTCAGCAGCAGCTGAAACAAATTCATTCCGGCGATTCTGTAGTCGAACGCGAGCGTCCGCGTGTCGGCCCACCTCCAAATGAGCGCCGCAATCACCAGCGCCAGGCTGATCAGCACGCCGATCAGCAGGATGTATCCGACGAGCGCGTCCATGTCGAATTGCTGCTTCGTTTCGCCGAGTTCGACCGCGCTGGAGCCTATCTGTTTTTTGGCGCTCGATTCTGGATCGGGAATCACAATCCTCCTCGCACGCCGCGCACGATCATCTCCACGGCCAGGATTAAAAGGATGAACAGGAAAAACCGGCGCACCGCCTGGTTCGACATGCGCACCAGCAGCCGCGTCCCTAGGAACGCGCCCACCGCGATGCCTAAAATCACCGGCGCGGCGAGGCCCGGATCGATCAACCCAGCCACTAAATACACGCTCGCGCCGGCCAGCGCCGTCACGCCGATGATCATGTTGCTCGTCGTCGTGGAGACTTTCGGCGGCAATCCCATCACCAGATCGTGAATCAGCACCTTCACCGCTCCCGCGCCGATTCCCAGCAGTCCCGCGATCATTCCCGCCAGATACATCAGCGGCGCGCCGAAATAGGCTCTGCGCGCCTTGTAATGGACCACCTGGCCGAGCGCCTGATCCGGATAGCTGCCTTCCAGTTCCAGCCAATTCGTGATCCGGTCCTGAGCTCCGGTATGCCCCATTTCATCTTTCGCCGCGAACAGCGCCAGCCATGATGCCAGCAGCACCAGCCCGAAAATGATGTACAGCGGCTTTGGCGACACGGCCAGCGTGATCTTCGCGCCCACCAGCGCGCCCACAATCGTGAACATCTCCAGAAACATGCCCACTTTCAGATTGGTGATGTGATCGCGGATATATGCGGATGCCGATCCGCTCGACGTGGCAATCACGGAAAGAATGCTGATGGCGATGGCGCGTTTGATGTCGACGCCAAGCAGCGTCAGCACCGGTATGATCACAACTCCGCCGCCCATTCCCGCCATCGCGCCTATAAATCCCGCCACGATCGATATGGGGAACAGCAGTTCGAAAGAGACCATTTCTTTCCTGGACTGCCCGCGGCGGCTCTGGCGTCCTCGCGCCCGAATGCCGACTGTACAGTGTCTCCGATTCTGCCGCCGCCCACAATGCGCCGCTCCTTCCGCCAGGAATTTTACTTCTGGTAACAACCCGTCGCTGCGCGGCATCTCTCCTGATCGCCTCCTGGTCGGGTGGCGAGCGACCGGCGAATTTCCCGCTACCGGAGCTGCAGGTCCTAGCGGGTAGCTCTGTTCCATCTCGCGTCGCCAGGGTGTAAGCTGCATGTCAATCAAAGCCTCGTAGCGCTGAGGTGCTGTATGAACCCCGTCTTTCGGCCTGGCACCGCCGTTTCGATCGTTATTCTTCTTGCGTCGCCCTTGCTCGCTCAGAAAAGTGGTCCTCCCAAGGGGGCCCCGCCCACGGCTGCGGCACCATCTTCGAATTCCCCTCAGCGGAACACCGCTCCCAGTTCATCCGTGCAAATTCCGCCCTATGTTTATGGAAAGCTTTTGACAGAGGCTGGAGTGCCGCTACCGGACTCCACCTCGCTCGTACTTCAGTGCGGATTTCAATTCGAGAGAGCGATTCATCCCGCGCTGGATGGAACTTTCCAGTTCGATCTCCGCGGAGGGCCGCAGAGCGACGCAGACATGAGCGCCGCGAATGATCCCTACGCCGACCAATCCATCGTTTCCGCGGCATCGAGGCGTGCTACGCCGAACGGCTCATTCTCCGATTGCGATTTGCGAATTACCGCGCCCGGCTATCAGCCGGTCTCGAAAATTGTGGACATGCGCACGCCCGATATCACCGGTGTGAACATGGGAACTCTCGTTCTAACGCCGGTCTTATCGGATTCCGGCGCCGAGATCGATGTCAGCTCTTTGACGATTCCCAGGAACGCCCGGAAGGAATTCGAGAAAGGCGAGAAAGACCTTCACCGCAACGACTTGAAATCGGCAACGCACCACTTGGAGAAAGCTGTCGCCGACTACGACAAATTCGCGCCCGCCTGGAACGATCTCGGGAGACTCTATGCCAGCGCCCATGAGAACGAAAAAGCCGGCCAGGCCTTCTCCAAGGCCATCGCCGCCGATTCCGGATACGTTCCTCCTTATCTGAATCTCGCCCAACTGCAAATCCAGGACGGCCATTACGCCGATGCCGCGGATACGGTTGGGAAAGCGCTGGAGGTCCGTCCCGGTTTGGCGCCCGCGGATTTTCTGCAGGCTCTCGCCGATTTCAAACTCAATCGCTTCGATGCCGCGGAGCGGAGCGCCCGCGTCGCCGAAGGCGGGCCGCATCAAAATATTCCTCAATTGCACCTGCTGCTTGCCAATATCCTCCTTCGGAAGAACGACTATTCCGGAGCAGTTGGGGAAATGCAGTCGTACCTTAAGGAATATCCGAATGGCCAGTTCGCGAACGAAGTGAAAAGCCGCTTGCCGCAAGTTGAGCAATTGGCCGCTGCCGCGGTGGACGCGCGCCCAAGCACGGAAGCCCAGCCGCAAGCGGCTCCGCTGCCTCCGGTGCGCGCTCTGCAGCGGACCGATTCCCGCCCGAACCCTGTGCCGCCGCCGCTCGCCACCCTGAAACTATTCTTGCGCATGCCCGACGATTCTCCGTTTTTAGGCGTTGCCAGCATTCGCGTGACGCCCGCCAAGGGCTCGGCCATCGAAAAAGACGTTACCGCAACCCCCGGTGATGTGACCTTTGCAAATCTACCGCCGGGATCCTACTCGATCGAAACAGACGCGCCCGGCTTCCTGACAATTCGCAGGGAAACCGAAATCGCGCCTGGCGTTGGGACACGTTCAATCTACCTGCTCATGAACCCGGAGGTTTCGTCCGTGGGTACGGCGCTCGAGACATCGTTTTCGAATTCCGCGGATGCATTGAACGATTCCAGCCAGGCTGGCTGGATTCCCGGAGATCTTCGCGCAGCCACGCCGCCCGTCGAACCTGGCGTCGCGTGTCCCTTGCCCGCAATCCTGGCTGGCGCGGGCGCTCATGCGCAGGAATTTGTGCAGGATTTGCAAAGATTCGATGCCGCCGAGCATTTGGAACAACTCAGCGCTGTGGGCCGGAACCCGCTAGGAAGGCGCGTGACGCGCACCTACGATTACGTTGCGATCGTGAAACGCTCGGTGCGTGGCCGGTTTACGGTGGACGAATATCGCAACGGAACCGTCGATCCTTCGGAATTTCCCAGCGAGATCGCCACCACCGGCACCACCGCCATGGTGCTCGTCTTCCATCCGAACCTCGTTCCAGACTTCAATTTTTCATGCGAAGGTATGGGCCATTGGGACGGGCGCCCCGCCTGGCAGGTCCGCTTCGCGCAGCGCGCCGACCGGCCAAACGCGATTCGCGCATACGTGATCGCTCATAATTACTATCCGGTTCCGTTAAAAGGCCGCGTATGGATCGACGCCGGAACGTATCAGGTTCGGCGATTGGAATCGGAGTTAGTGAAGCCCATGCCGGCGATTTCTCTCTCGCGCGAGTATATGGCTATCGATTATGGCCCGGTTGGATTTCACCGTAATACGCGGAAGCTGTGGTTGCCGCTCGACGCTGAGATCTACTGGGAGCGGCAGGGCCGTCGCTTTTATCGGAAGCACACGTTCAGCAACTTCAAGCTGTTTGAGGTCGGCGTCGCGCAGGAAATCGAGCCGCCCGCGCAGTCCTATTGCTTCAAGAACACCAGTAATCAAGAAGTCTCTGGAGTGCTCACCGTTTCGCCGGTCTCCGGAGTTGCGGCAAAAACCGCCGCAATTCGCGTAAACCTTCCGTCCGGGAGCAGCGTGTGTAAATTCGTGGGTCCGGGGAAGGATATCGCCATGCCCGTCGAGGTTGTGAGCTCGGCCGTTTTCGCGCACGACGGCTCCGCTGGTTCCATCACCGCCAATGCCACTCTGCTGAACGGGAGCACCTTGGATGTCGTCCCCGAAAGCAACGTGGCGTCGCTGACGCAATAGCCGCCTATGCTCCGTCCGATCAACGTAGTGCGAACCGATACATCGCACTCCTGATTGTTGCCCCCTGGGTGGAATTCAAGGCCCTCGGGCTGCCTTTCATCGCCCCGATTCCGCAGCCTCGCCGCGATTCCGCAGGGCTATCCGGCCGTTTGCCTCGCGCTTATTGGCCGCCGTATTCGGACTTGTACCACTTCCAGGTGCGGCGCAAGCCTTCTTCAAACAGGACGCGCGGCTCATAACCGAGCACTTTTCGCGCCAGCGAGATTTCGGCCTGCGAATGCAGGATGTCGCCCGCGCGCGGCGGCTCGTATTTCGCGCAGACCGTCTTTCCGGTGATCTCCTGCAGCAGCTTGAGCACTCGATTCAACGTGATGCGCGCGCCGGTGCCGCCGTTGAACACTTTGCCCGATGCACCGGGCGCCTCGCACGCGCGCAGCGTCTCATCAACCACGTTATCGATGTAGGTGAAATCGCGGGATTGTTCGCCATCGCCGAAAATTACCGGCGGCTCGTCGCGAACCAGCGCGAACATGAATCGCGAAAGGACCCCGGAGTATTGGGAGTTGGGATCCTGCCGCGGGCCGAAGACGTTAAAGTAACGCACCGAGGCGTTCTCCAGCCCATAAACCCGCCCGAAAACCTGCAGATAGAGTTCGCCCGCGTATTTCGACACGCCATAGGGCGAAATCGGCTCCGCCGGCATCGTTTCCGTCTTCGGAAGCGAGGGAGACTCGCCATAGGCCGACGAAGAGGCGGAGTACACCAGACGGCGCACCTTGGCATCGCGCGCGGCCACCAGCACATTGAGCGTGCCATCGATATTCACGGTATTGGTTTCAATCGGATCGGCCACCGATTTCGGAACGGAGGCGCGCGCCGCCGTATGGATCACGTAATCGGCGCCCTTGCAGGCGGACTGCACGGTGGCGAGATCGATAATCGTGCCGATGCGAAAATCGATTTTGTCGCGGACGACGTCAAGATTGCGTTCGTTTCCGGTGGAAAGATCGTCGAGCACCACGACGCTGTGGCCGCGGCGAACCAGCTCGTCCACAAGGTTGGAACCAATGAAACCGGCGCCGCCGGTCACCAGATAACGCATCCGAAAACTCCTCCCGACAGAAATCGTCACGATAGCGGATGGGCGTGGAATGCGCAAACGGAATTGCCGCGCTTTGTGCGCTGCATCGATGACTCGGGCCGCGCCTTCGGGTACTCTACACGCTTGCCGTTCCGAGCGCGCAACAAACGGAGACGAGGAAGGGAATTGGGCTACCTTCGGCCTGCATGGCCGCGAAAGCGCAAACTCATGGTCGCGGTGTGCGCCGCGGAGCTGTCCGTGGCATTGGCGGCCTTCGCCGTCGCGCGCGAACTGCCGCCGAACCGGAACGCCGCGCCGACCGCGCCACGAAGCGCTCGTGCACAGATTAACGTCAGCGGGGCGCGCGCGCCTGCCGAACAACAATCCACTCCGTTTCGCGTGGGCGAACAACTGAATTACCGCGTCGAGTGGGCGGTATCCGCGAACGCCGCATCGGTGGAGATGACGATTCCCGAGCGGCGCAACATCCACGGCTGGAAAACGTGGCATTTTCGCGCCGCAATTCACACTCTGGGTTCCGTGCGATCCATTTTCGAAATCGACGATCAGTTCGATTCGTACTCCGACGCGGCGACATTCGAGACCCGGCAATTCGAAGAGTATTTGAACGAGCTGGGGAGCCGGCAGAGTCAAGTGATGCACTTCGCGGCCAGTGGAGAAGAGGCCCGAGGCCCCGGCCCGAACGTCGTAGTCCTGCCGGGCACGCGCGATCCGCTCGATACGCTCTACAACCTGCGCACCATCGACTGGGACCGCGATCCGGAATTCAGCGCGACCGTGTATGACGGAAAAAATATGTACCAGATGACCGCGCATCGCGAAAGGGCGGACGAGCCGGTGAGCGTCGCGGCGGGCGAGTTTTCCACCTCGCGGATTTCCATCGATCTCTATCAATACCGGCGCCTGGTTTCCGGCATTCATTTCGAGATTTGGTTTGCGAATAGCGCCGGCCGCGCGCCTGTGGTGATGCGCGCGGACCTGCCGTTTGGAAAAATTCGCGCGGAACTGATCTCGGCGAAATACTAAGCGGAAAAATCGACGGGGGATTAGTTTTCCGGGACGACCCAATCGTCCGGTGGGAAGTCGATCTGCCAAAATTTGGGCGAGGCTTTCACGAACTCGATGCCCATCTGAATCTTGCCCGAAGCCGTGCTGCCCAGATAAACGACGCGGCAATCGCGCGTCTGCTCGGTGGCATGGTTGGCGACGGTGATCTGTTGCCCGGCAATCACGGCGGCCGCGAGAGAGATCAGAGCGCCGTGCGCGTTCACCACCAGCGTCCGGGTTTCTTCGTCGAACGGGCGCTGTTTGCGGTCCTTGCCGCTCACGTGGATCGGAACGCTTAGCAGCACGCGCATGCTGCGCCGCCGGCCAGTATCGAGCGTTAACGACTCCGCACCTTCCCGCGCGGCAGCGGTCCGGGCCGGAGACCCAGCCAGCTTCTCCGAGGTCGAGGCGGGATTGGTGGGCATGATGGCTAACGATAGGACCATGATGCGCACGGGCCAATAGGACTATGGTCCTATCAGGTGCGCGCATGGAAACCGCCGGATCGCGGAGGCGAACGTAAGGCGAGTTTTTTACCATGATTTTCGCTGGTGCGAATTTGTGTCGATCTGAACGGGTGCCGAGGCTGTGTTTTCAACGAGTTGCGAGACATTTAGATTGACAGGGTGTGTCGATTTGCCACCCCAGCACGCGGGAGCGGCGTGCTGGGGACCCCGGACCGACTTTTCACCAGCGCCCCTAACCGGGGCGCAACGCGCGGGAGCGGCGTGCTGGGGACCCCGGACCGACTTTTCACCAGCGCCCCTAGCCGGGACCGACTCTTTATCAGCGCCCCTAACTGGGGCGCGACGCGCGGGAACGGCGTGCTGGGGACCCCGGACCGACTTTTCACCAGCGCCCCTAACCGGGGCCGACTCTTTATCAGCGCCCCTAACCGGGGCGCAAGAGGCGGACTCACGAGACCGGTCTATCACTCTTTTGGGTGGACTGACCAATTCTCCTTCGTCGGTGAGGCAGGCAAAGAGTTTTGCGGCGCGGACGATCGCGTCCGCGGTGACTTCCACGGTTTGGGCCTGTTCGATAATGTGGCCGAGGGCGAAGCGGAGCCGGCTATTACGGCGGGCGAAGAGGCCGGTAGCGTGAGCATGGCGGTAGATGGCGCGGCGCTCGATTTCATAGTCCGCGGCGATAGACTCGACGCGGCTCCAGTGAAGGAATTCGTCGTCAATGGATTCGCGCTCGGGATGACGGCAGACGGAGCAGCGGCGGGCGTGGTAGGAGAGAAACGAGGCGCGAGTGCGGCTGGGCTTTTTGAGTGGTGCATCGGGTGAGTTGGTTGGCGGCATGGATTATCGTCCTTCGCGGCGGCGGGCGCAGGGCGTGGCTGTGGGCACACGGGCGACCTGCGCAGCCGTTGGGGTATTTCCCAAAATGGTCCGCCGGAGGGGCGGACAAGTCTTGCCTGCTCCCAGCACCCCGAAACGCAGAGCGTTTCGGGGGCCCCGCTCCCGGCTGGTTAGGAGCGGGCAAGAAAAACGAGGCATGTTAGCATAGAAGGGAGATTATTCACTTGACACATTGGCGGCTGTCTGGTAGCTTTGACTTATGGACAGCTACTTCCGAGGCCGCCGCTTACTAGCTTCCACCCACTTCTTGCCCCATGGTTTGAGGCGTTTTGCGGGCTTCCCGTCATCCGGGTTTTTGCGGTGCGCCATCGGGCCTCGGTCCACTTCCTCGATGACAGCCTCTACTTCCTTGACAATCTCATCGGGGAAAATGTCGCGCAGCACTTCACGATCTGCCTTTTTCTTTTTCATTGGAGAGTGACCATGGCGACTGTTTCCAGCGGGCGAATTGACCTTTCTACTCTTATGGCGCGATTCGACGGCGAAATCAAGTGCCGAGAATATCTCGAATCGCTGCGCTGGCCCGATGGCCCCATGTGCCCGAAGTGCTGGGGCACGGAGATTGCCCGCGTGCAGGGGCGCGAATCCGTCCTGCGCTGCACTTCCTGTCAGCAGCAATTCAGCGTGACTGCCGGTACCGTGTTCAACGATTCGCACCTGCCCCTCTCCAAATGGTTCATCGCTACCTACATTCTCACGCAATCGAAAAAGGGAGTTTCCGCCTGCCAGATTCAGCGCATGCTCGGAATCGGCAGTTATAAAACCGCATGGTATCTGTGCCATCGCATTCGCTCCGCTATGGTGGAAGTTGGACGACGGTCGCAATTGACTGGCACCGTCGAAATGGACGAAACCTACATCGGCGGAAAGCATTCCGGCGTAGGGCAGCGGCAGGCTAGGAAAATGAAGCAGGTGGTGATCGGCATCCGTAAGCGCAACGGAGAATTGCGGTTTTTCCACGCTGAGGACGCCAAGATCGGCACGCTGGAGCAATACATCCGCGAAAACATTTCTGAAACCGTAGACGTGATCATCACGGACGAATTGCCCGCGTATCCCCGCGCCATGAAGGGACGCAAGCATGAAACCGTCAACCATTCGGATAAAGAGTACGTGCGCCTCGGAACCGATATTCACACCAACACCATCGAGTCCGCATTTTCGTTGCTCAAGCGCGGCCTGATCGGAACATGGCACAAAATGAGCGCCAAACATCTCTCCGCCTACCTTGCTGAGATGGAATTCCGCTTCAACCGTCGCCAATCCGAAACTTTGTTCCAAGATACGCTCCGTCATATGGTCAGTGCGCCCGTACTCACGTTCGAGAAACTGACAGCTAATGCGGAAAATGCTGCCTAAAAAAGCCGACTCCTAAACCTCTCGGAAGGCTCTGACGGCGATCCCCATACCCATCGGCCTTGATTTTCGCGGCGTGCCTTCCCTTCACGTTCCCAATAGCACAGTGCGCTATAAAGTTCGTCCCGACTGAACGTAGGAAGCCATACACAAAGCTCATCGAGAGTTGCCCCAAGGATTCTCCTCTTCGCTAACCCATCGGCTACGACTCGCTGGCAGCGGGAGACCAGTCTGCTACGATGCCCGGTTACAGCTACGACAGCCAAGATCACGGCTCCGAGTGCAACAGCTATCCCTGCAGCAATCCCACCCCGAACATAAAACGCAAGACCGGCGGCTACTAAGGTGCAAGCCACAGTGACCCACTCTCCGCTACGCATTCCACGCCCTCCGGCAGAAGGGGCGCATGGTAGCACAGTATATGCGTCAAGTGAATAATCCCCCATAGAAGTAACGTAAATGCAATAGGAAAGAATTACACGATCTGCGCTATCGATGGCCCAGAGCGCACGAGTGGCGCCTGATTGTTGTTGTGGTCGCTGGCGGTTGGAGCGAGACGCAAAAATCCGCACCCTTCGCGAACAGCGCGAAGGATGCGGCACCCGGAAAACCTCCTCTGGGCGATGGAGGAACGCGACTGCCTATGCGCGGAGAAATCCGCCGACGGAGGCGGTCTTTCGACACAGAGCGAATACTTCGCGCGGGTAAGGATGCGCGAAAGGAAACACGCTGCCACCCCAGCGGACGAAAACCGCCCGCTGGGGGCCCCGGTTTACGGCGCGCTGGTTTACGGCACAACTAAAGTCGTGCCCTGACACGGACCCGAGCACGTCGGGCGCGGGTGTGGACGGTGCGAAGGATGCGGCACTCGGCCTGCTCATTCCACCAAGCAGCGCGCGGATTCTGCGCTCAGCGGACCGGGCGATGCTAATTTCCGCGCGGGCGATGCGCGGCCAAGTTTTTCGCATCAAACTACCCCCGACCGCGCATCGCCCGCCATCGCGCTATCCCCATTGGCTTCGCGACCTCGAACCGGTCTATAAA
>JAGWRH010000253.1 GCA_028876695.1 Acidobacteriota bacterium
CTGCCGGCAAAAGCTTGCGAAATTCTCATATGCCTCGCGGTCCAGGCCACACACGGGTTTCAGTACACTGACCGGAGGCGTAAACGACGCAACAACTGGATCAAGATTTCGTTTCCGCCTGTGATAGTCCCATGCCGCATAAATGGCGAGGATGTAGTAAAGGGACGGTGCCGCCGCAAGAACGAGCACAACAATCTGCAACAGCCTCATAATTTCGTTTCCTTCGATCCGGCGATTACTTCGTATTCGGGGCCTAATATGAGAAGCGAAACGCGGTTAGCCGACTCGCTGTCCGCAGGGACAACTCCACTGTGGCGCGAGAATAATTCGACCCAACGAAGACGTCAATAGCGCTTTCGGCGCGCCGGACACAATTCCGCAATACCTCCCCAGAGACCGCGGAAGTTGGGCTAATCCGCCACAATTCGCGCGCCGGAACGACGCCTCGCATCCGTTACTAGCTGGCCTCAAAGTACGGGCGGGCTATTGAGAAATGCGGGAGCGCTCGAAATACTTTCAACATCATGAAAACCAAAGGTGCGGTGACGCTATTTTGCGCGGTTGCGCTTGCGAGTGCTGCGGCTTTTGCTCAGGGCGCTCGAAAATTCGGCTGGATTCCCGTCAACGCGGAAGCGGCGCGCCTGGACCCGGCGAATTACTACGGAGGGCGAACTTATCATCCGTCCGCGGGCGGCGGCAATATGCACGTGCAGATCAAGGCGCAGCAGCCGGTGACGATTTTTATGACCGCCGCGGGAGAGTGGAGCTACGCGCTGCAGCACCCGGAGGCGATGGCCACGATCCACCAGGATTGCGCGCGCACGCATGTGACGGATACGACCTACACCTGCTTCATTACCGAGCCGATGACGCTGGTGATCGAGGATGAAAGAGCCAGCACCGGCAAGGCCGTGTTCGCCAGCGTAGGCGCGGCGCTCGATGAAACGAATAATCCAGCGAGCCGCGTGGCGAGCGTGGGCCTTGCGGCCATGCTTTCGGGCGGGTCACGGGCGAAAAGGCATTTCACGGCGCCGAACGACGTAAACGTGCAGTATTTCCGCTGGGATTGCGTGGAAAATTGCGTCCAGCCCGAGTTCCAGTGGGTCCGCGTGACCGAGGAACAGTACAAGCTGACGCCGTACATGAAGATTTACAGCGGGTACGCGCCCGATCTCGATGGCGAACAGATCAGCGTGTCGATCAAGTCGCCGGTGCCGATGGTAGTGGCGCTGGTGCCGTCGAGCGTGGCGAGCCAACTACATGAGAACCGGCAGGCGCTCGAAAGCGCGCTGGACAAGGTTACGTGCCAACAGCGCGCCGTCCAGAAATTGCAGTTTCAGTGCACGTTCAATATAGCGGACGGGCCGCAATCGCTCATCGTGGCTCCCGAGAACGATTCGCGCGTGCCGCACAAGAAAGCGGACGTGGAATGGTTCGCGGACAAGTGCGTGGCCAACTGCCAGCCACCGCCGCAGGCAACGCAGCCGCAGGGAACCGAGCCGCAGAATCCACAAAATTAAAGAGAGCGAATTTTACTGTTCGTTCATAACGTCCAGCCGTTTCAGCAACTAGCGCCCTCGCATGAAATCGGAACGGCTGCTTTCGTTGCACGAATGTACACTTTCGTGCAGCCTTCCCGATTATGTCGATTCCCGAGAGAGCCACCAGCGCGTTACGAGCCACACCTCGACGAGAAGAGCAAGTATGCTTACGGCGAGTTCAACCCACCAATTCGAGAGAATCGCTTTAACGATCATCGCAAGCAGCACCAGCAGCGCGATCGCTAGTTCGAATGCGGCAGACGGAGAGTTTACAGCGGCTCCTTGTCGGCTATTGACCGTAAATACAGCGGAGCAGCCCAGCGCAAGAACCAGATACGCCCAGCCCTCCGCTAATCCCATCGAATTCAGCACAGCCGGCTCCCTGACCATCTAATACGTTGCCCTGGCACTATATTGCGCGAGCATTTGGTTGCCGAGGTACGCCCAGTACGCGGCCCATTCCGAATAGCCCGAAACTACCTCCCACTCTGCGGTAATGTGGCCTGAAACGCGGGCCGAAATCACGGACCACGAACGAGGGCGAACGCGAATTCCCACAGTTCGCCTTATCGCCGCATCCACGTAAGGAACAGGAAATGAAAGGCGGCGCCCATCAGCGCGGCTCCGGGAATGGTGAGCACCCAAGCCCACAGAATGCGGCGGGTGACGCCCCACCGCACGGCAGTGAATCTGTGGGACGCTCCGACTCCTGAAATTGCGCCGGTAATCACGTGCGTGGAGCTGACCGGTATGCCGGCAGCGGCGGTGCCGAACAGGGTGATGGCCGCGGAAGTCTCCGCGGCAAAGCCGCCGAAAGGAGTGAGCTTGGTGATGCGCTGGCCCATGGTTTTGACGACGCGCCAGCCACCCGCCATGGTTCCTCCGGCCATGGCCAGAGCGCAGCAGAGGATCACCCAGTCCGGAACCTTGTAGGTGGGAATGAGGCCGCCAGTAACGAGCGCCGCGGTGATGATGCCCATGCTCTTCTGCGCGTCGTTGGTGCCGTGGCCGAAGCTGAAAGCGCCCGCGGAAATCAGCTGCAGCCGGCGAAACCACGAGTCCACCCTCGACGGCGCCTGGCGCCGGACCAGCCAGCTGGTCGCCAAGGTCGCCAAAATGCCGACGGCCATGCCGACGATTGGCGCGATAAAGATAAAAATTACCGGCATCAGCCAGCCGCCCCAAATTATGGCGCGAAATCCGTACGCGGCGATGGCGGCGCCGCCGTAGCCGCCCATCAGGGCATGCGATGAACTGCATGGAATACCCATGCGGATCGTGGCGTAGTTCCAGATGATGGCGCCGAGAAGACCCGCGAGCAGGACGTATTCATCCACCATATTCAGATGGACGAGGCCCTTGCCGACCGTGGCGGCGACGGCCGTGCCGAAGGTCAGCGGCGCGACGAGGTTCCAGAAAGCGGCCCATACAACGGCCCAAAAGGGACGAAGAACGCGGGTGGAAACGACGGTGGCGATGGAACTGGCGGCATCGTGCCAGCCATTGGTGAAATCAAACGCGAGACTAATGACGACGATGACGATGAGAATGTGGAAGGAGCTCACGGAGCCGTGATCCGCTTAGTCATTCATCCGCTCAGGCATTCTTGAGTGTCACGGTCTCGATGACATTGGCCACGTCCTCGCATTTATCGGTGGCGAATTCGAGGGTTTCGATGATTTCCTTCCATTTGATGATTTGCACGGGATCTTTTTCCTGTTCGAAAAGCTCGGCGATCAATTGGCGGCACTGGCGATCGGCCACGTTTTCCAGGCGGTTGATCTCGATGCAATGGTCGAGGATGTGGTCTTCTTCCTCGAGGACGCGAACGGCGGCGACGATCTGCGCGGTGGCGTCGCGGACGGTGGTGGCGAGACCGAGCACCCCGGGACGGATCTTTTCCACCCGATAGGTGACGAGCCGAGTGGCCGCAGCGTCGACGAGGTCGATTACGTCGTCGATCCGGCTGGCCAATTCGTGGATATCCTCGCGATCAAATGGAGTGATGAACGTCTGATTCAGTTTCTTCATGATGTCGTGGGTAATGACGTCACCCGCGTGCTCGTAGGTCTCAACGCGACTGGCCCCCGCGGCGGGGTTGGAAAAGTTGTCGAGCATATCCACCATGGCCTGAGCGCCAGCCTGCACGTTTTCAGCCTGCGCGACGAACATGCGAAAGAATGACTGATCGCGCGGCAGGAGCTTCTGCAAAAAACCAGGCATAGGCCTTGGTCCCCCGAGCGGATGTTTGGTGAGAGCGCCTCACTATACTTAAAACTCGAATAGTGGGCAAGGAAACGCGTGCCGCTCCAATGGAGACGCGCATTACTTCGCGCGAGCGCCGGCGACGCGAGAATTGATCTGCGACTGCCGCTTGGCGTCGTACAGGGAGCCGTCCGCGGCCGCGAGGAGCGCGTCGGCGGCCCGGCCGTCCAAGGGGAAAGATGCAAGTCCGGCACTGACCGCGATTGGCGGAAATTCGGCGTCCTGCGATACACAGTCGCAGACGCGGCGGAGAAACTCTTCGGCTTCGGCCGGACCCGTTTCCGGGAGCATGGCGGCAAATTCGTCGCCGCCGTAGCGGGAGGGCACGTCGATGGTGCGCGAATTGGCGCGCAGCACATTGGCGACGCGACAAATCGCGCGGCTGCCGGTCAGATGGCCGTACCGATCGTTGATGGCCTTCAAACCATCCAAATCGAAGAGCGCGACGGAAAACGGGCGGCCGGTCCGATCGGAGCGCTGCAGTTCCCCATCAAGCGCTTCCATCAAGCGGCGATAATTGGCAAGACCAGTGAGCGGATCGGTGGCTGCCAGATCGCGGATTTGCCCGAAGAGCTGCACATTGTCAAAGAGCGCTGCGCCGAGCAACGTGGCGTATCCGGCGAATTGGAGGATCGCGGCGAGGCGGAACGGCGCGTCGAAATCGGCCATCGATTGGGATGCAGCCAAGCACGAGGCGAAATAGAGCGCCGCGCCAAAACACAGGGAACGATCGAAGAGCGAGAAGTTGCCTCTGAGCCTGAGCCGGTAGCCGACCGCGGCGGCGAGGAACAACGCTGCGGGAAACAGGTTGCCGGGACGCGAGACAATTCCCTCCGGGCGGATCATCAGATCGGCCGGCAATTGGTTATGAATGAAGCTGAGCGCGGCGGTGGCAAGCACGACGAGAGTCAAGGCTATGGCGATTTCGCGATTGGGATGACGCGAAGTGGCAAGCGAACGTTCGATCAAAACGGGCGCGAGCAGAAGCAGCGCGAGAAGAGTGCGGCTAAAGACGGTGGTGGTGGAGTCCGGGAGCGGGAAGGATGGGCCGGTAACCGCAGAAGACCCGGGGAGCAGGTTGAGGCTCATCAAGATGATGCCGTTGAGCGCGAAGGCGCCGGCGAGAACGAGCGAAAGACGCTGGCGATTTCCACGGAACCGCGCGAAGGCAGCAGCCGCGAAGATTAAGGCGAGGAGCCCGTCGGCGAACCGAAGTTGCGTGTAAAAGAGGGATTGGCGAGGCGCAGGCAAATCGCGGAGCCACCAGGCCATGGCCAACACGCCCGCTCCGGCCGCGAGCCACAGGACGATTGGCGCCAAATTCCGAAGGCGCTCGCGGAAAGCCGCAATATTTACGAAGCGCCCCACCAAGATCCTCCCCCGCGAACCTCGACTTCGGCTATTGCGGGTCCCGAATGCCGCGCGGGTTTCGCGAACTCAGCTGATCGATCATCTCGCCGAGCCGAGACCTGTCTCGCCGAACCTGTTCCGGTGAGAGCGGCCACCGAGTTGCGATCCGTTGTTGCTCCTCAAGAAGATGGAATACGACCTCAAGGTGCGATTGCGGTTTCGGGTCCATTGACAGCCTCTGAGAGTCTCCGATAATGCTGCCCAAAACGTAAATTTCGTACTGTGACCATAATCACAATTACTCTAGCGGACGCGAATCGATGAATCGAAGAGATTGCGAAAAAGAACGACGGAAAAGCGGGCGCGTGTTGCACGCATAGAACGAATCGAGTAGGTTACGGCTGTTCAGTGAAGGGAGGCTGCCATGAAACCGTTTTGCCGCTCTAGTGGGATTGCGCCGCCGGTGCTCGGCATGCGAAGAATTTTGGTTGCGATTACGTTCGCATGGGTCGCGGGTTTTTGGGCGCTCGCAGCGCCGCTAAAGGCGCAAAGCGCTGCGTCCAACGTGAACGCTCAGGACGTTGGAGGCGTGACGCATTTCCGGCGGCTGGGCACGACAGTGGCGTGCGGCGGCGCGACGACTCCAGCGGCTGTGGCCGAGATCAAGAAGATGGGCTTCGTGGCGGACATTAATTTCCGGCGGCCGAGCGAGCCGGGCGCGAATGTGGAGGGCGAAGGCGCGGCGGCGAAAGCAGCGGGCCTGCGTTATTACAATATTCCGTTCGACGGCGAGCATCCGAGCGACGCGGCCGTGGACAAATTCCTGGCGGTGATCACCGCGCCGGGCAACCAGCCGGCGTACATCCACTGCTCGGGCGGGAACCGCGCATCGACAATGTGGTTCATCAAGCGTATGGTGGTGGACCATTGGGGCGAGGAGCGCGCGTTCAAGGAAGCGACGGAATTGGGAATGACCAGCGCGGCGCTGAAGAAATTCGCGATTGAGTACGCGCGGACGCATAAAGGCGCGGGCGGCGCAGAGTAATGCCAGGGGCAAGGGCAAGAAATGAAGAGGGACTCTTCGCTTCGATCAGAATGACCTCGATATTGGAAATGGGTGCGAACTGGGGTAGACTCCCGCGCAATGTGGCGTAACTCCTTCCGATCGGTTGGGGCAATCATCGCGGGCATCGCTGTGCTGACGGCTATATCGTTCGCGATCGAAGCCGTGGCCGATCCGCTGATGATGCACCTGTTCCCCGGTGCCCTGCCGAACGCGGACGCGCTGAAGCGGAGTCTTCCGGCACATCTGGTCATGTTCGCGTACACGTTTCTATCGGTGATGGCCGGCGGGTATGTGACCGCGTGGATTTCTCGATTGGCTCCAGTGCGCGACGCAGCGATAATGGGCGCGATTGAAGTGCTGCTAACGGCGTGGGCGATGCATGCGTTTCCGCATCAGGCGCCGCTGTACTCGTGGATCGCGGGGATGGTTTTCTGCATTCCCGCGGCGTGGCTGGGCGGCGCTCTGCGCGTTCGAACGGCGAAGTCGAAAGCAATTCCGCAGCCTGCGTAAGACTAAGGAAGAGCACCTCCACCAAACCGAAAGTGCCGCGCATGGCGTTCCACGAGCCAGGGGTGTGCGAAGCGAGCCACGGCAGCGATTGGCGCGAGCGCCGGAGAAATCCTTCGCTCCGCCCAGAGTGACGACGGCTGCAGGCCGCGCATCGTCGAATCAGTTGGACGAATCGCGGCTGGCCGATGGAAAGAAAATGCCCGGAGGATTGCTCCTCCGGGCTATTTTTGCGCACCGATAATTCGGATGCGATAGAGCTGCGCTGCTACTGGTTTCCGTTGTTGCCGCCTTGATGCGGCTGCGACGGCGCCGGCGGTGGCCCTCCGAAACCGGGCTGAGGCTGAGGCCCGACTTCAGGAAGCGGTTGCGTGGCATCGAGAGCGAACGTGTAGAGGCGACTCTTGCCCGCACGCCCTGCGAGCACGGAAACGTACTGCTTGCCGTCGATCGAGTACGTGACCGGATTCCCCATTTCGGGCAGCAGCTTGGCTTTCCACAGCTGTTTGCCTGTGTCCGCGGAGAACGCCGCGAATTCTCCATCCTGCGAAGCAGCGAAAACGAGGTTCCCGGCGGTGGTCATGGTGCCGCTGCCGTTGAACTGCGGAACGCTCCAGCGCTGAGTCTGGGTGATCGGATCCCAAGCTTCGAGCGCGCCGCCCGGAGGTCCGGGGCGAGGCGCACGAGCCGCGTTGGTGGCTCCGCCCGCTGGAGGCGTGGGAGGACGAAGGATGATGCCCCAGTTGTACACGCCGACTTGGGGCTTGAATTCCGGCGCTTTCATGAAGAGGAAGTCCGTTTCAATCTCCGGAATGTAGGCCAGCCCGGTATCGGGGTTGAACGACATGGCGTCCCAGCTATGGCCGCCCGCGGGTCCGGGCCAAACGAGCGTGCCGCTGGTGTCGTAGATCATTTCCTTATTGATTGTGGGTTCGCCGGTTTTGGGATCGAAGCTGGTGGCCCAGGTGACTTTGGTGTAAGGCGCGCAGGAAATGAATTGGCCGGTTTTGCGGTCCAGCACGTAGAAGACGCCGTTTTTCGGCGCCTGCATCAAAACCTCGCGCTTTTTGCCGTCGATCTTGAGATCGGCGAGAATCATGTCCTGCACGGCGTCGTAGTCCCAGTTATCGCCCGGCGTGGTTTGATACGCCCAGACGTATTTTCCGGTGTCGGCGTTCAAGGCAATGATTGAGCAGATCCACTGGTTCGCGCCGCCTCCGGGGCTGCGGTATTCCTGTACCCAGGGACCGCCCTGGCTCGTGCCGATGTAAACCAGATTGAGCTTGGGGTCGTAGGAGATGGCGTTCCAGACGGTGCCGCCACCGCCGAGCTTCCACCATTCACTGCCTGTCCATGTCTTGGCAGCGCGCTCGAGGAAAGGATCCTCAAACGGCTTGGCAGGATCGCCGGGAACCGTGTAGGTGCGCCAGACTAGCTTGCCGGTCTCGGCGTTGTACGCTGAGACGTAACCTCGGACGGCGTACTCGCCGCCGGCGTTTCCGATCACGACCATGCCTTTCACGATGCGCGGCGCCCCGGTGACGCTGTAATCCTGATCCTCTGGCGCGACCTGGGCCTGCCAAACGATTTTGCCGGTCTCGGCGTCGAAGGCGATGAGGCGCGCGTCGAGGGTGCCCATGTAGATCTTGTCGTTATAGATGGCGACGCCGCGGTTGGCGGGGCCGCAGCAAACGCTGGGGCCGATGCGCAGGCGATCGGGAGCGTTGGGATTCATCGGCTTGAAATTCTGATGGGGGATGTCGGGAATCCAGCTCCACTTGAGCACGCCGGTGCGCGCGTCAACGGCGTAAAGGCCATTCCAGCTGGTGGTGAAGTACATCACGCCGTTGGCGACGATCGGAGCGGACTCCTCCGTACCCGGCTGAGAATCGGTTTGGTAATACCACGCGAGGCCGAGGCGACTCACGTTGCTCGCGTTCATCTGCTTGAGCGGGCTGTAATGCTGCTCGGTGTAGTCGTGACCGTAACTGAGCCACTCTTCGCCATTCGTGGCGGCCTTCCGAAGCGCTTCGTCGTCCACGCGGCGGGGCTGCTTGGCGGCCATGGCCGCAGCCGCCGAAAGCGCCAGCATTAAACCAACGGCACACCACTTCCTAGCATTGAGAATCCGCATGGGCAGAGATTCCTCTCATTGCGAAAGTTTGAAAATGGACTTCCCCGTTGCGATCACAGCCAGAGATCGCCCAACAATGCGTCCTCGAGTGGGCGCCGGGCAACATACAACCGCGCGTGGCGGATTGCAAGCCTACCCGTACCGTAGCGCGATATACGCGCTATGGGAAATCTCACGATTGTCCGGCTCGCCCTGGTAGTAAGACTTGGCGCGAAGTAATTTCGTTACAGAATTTTCCGAGGAGCGCCAGCAGCCCGCCAGCGGCAGCCTGGCTAAAGCCGCGCATCGGAAGCCGCGTGCCATCGCACCGAAACGTGCGACGCACACAGCTCAACCGCCTGGCGCTAACCGCCGGCGATCGCGCCGATAACGTAAAAAGGTTCGGAGCCGCTGACAATCGCATCCGGCAGCGGCGCATCGGGCGATTCGAGC
>JAGWRH010000254.1 GCA_028876695.1 Acidobacteriota bacterium
CGCGATCACCGGCGCGGCCGCCACCAGATTGGTGGTGAAGATAGCCGCGGCAGCCGCGGGCGTCTCGCTGATCAAAATTCCCAAATCCAGACGAGATTCCTTAAGCCCGCATTGCGTTGCGGCGAAGCTGAAACCTTGCGGAATGTCCGAAGCCGAAAGTTGGCCGCTCATGGCGCTAACCGCTCCCGCAATGAAAAGCAACGCCGCAATTCCGCGGCGCTGCGGAAATTTGCGAAGCGTTCAAGGATTGTGCTCGATTTTCTCAAGCCGTGCGTTGAAATCCTCCAGCGCGGCTCGCACTGCTCCCGGAGCCGTCCCGCCCGCCACGGAACGCCGCGCCAGCGCCGATTCGAGCGCTAACACCGTGCTCAGCTCCGGGCCAAATACCGGCGACAACTTCTTCCATTCGCCGATGGGCATCTCTCGTATCGATTTTCCCTGCCGTTCTGCCGCCCGCAGCCCTTTCCCAACGATCTCGTGCGCTTCTCGAAATGGAATTCCTTGCGCCACCAGGTAATCGGCGATTTCCGTGGCAACCAGCGCCGGATCCTGCGCCGCTTCGCGCAATCGGCCGTGGCGGAATTTCGTGGCGGCAAGCGCGGCCGCGCCGATTTGCGTCATTGGCTTCAATTGATCGAACGCGGCAAAGACCGGCTCTTTATCCTCCTGCAAATCGCGCTGGTAGCTCGAAGGCAGACCTTTGTTTACCGTAAATAGGGCCATGAGTGCGCCATAGATGCGCCCCGTTTTACCGCGAATCAACTCCCAGGAATCGGGATTTTTCTTCTGCGGCATCAAGCTGCTGCCAGTGGAGTATTCGTCCGGCAATTCGACAAATCCGAATTCCGTGGACGCGAACAAAATGATGTCTTCCGCCAGGCGCGAGAGATGCGTCGCCAGCGTCGCCATGGCAAACAGCATCTCCAGCGCGAAATCGCGATCGCTCACGGCGTCGAGGCTGTTGGCGGTGATTTGTGTGAATCCCAGGTCGTGCGCCAGCGCCTTGCGGTCGATCGGAAATGCGCTGCCCGCGAGCGCCCCGGAACCGAGGGGGCAACAGTCCGCGCGGTCCGAGACCAAACGAAAGCGCTCCGCATCGCGCTGGAAAGCTTCGCCGTGCGCCAAAACCCAATGCGACAGCAGCAACGGCTGCGCATGCTGCATATGCGTGGTTCCCGGCATTGGCACGCCCAGATTGTTTTTCGCTTGATCGGCGATGGCGCGAATCAGCAACGCGAGCGCCGCGCGCATTTCGCGAGCCGCCGCGCGCACGTACATCCGAAATTCCGTCGCCACCATTTCATTGCGGCTTCGTCCCGTATGCAGCTTGGCGCCGAGCGCCCCGAGTTTTTCGATCAGCGCGGTTTCGGCGAAGTGGTGGACGTCTTCGGCCTTCGAACTGTCGAGCCACGCCGCATCCGATTCGGCGCGCAACTCGATATCGTCGAGCGCCGCCACGATGCGCTGGCTCTCGTCGTGCGTCAGGATTCCTGCTATGGCGATCGCTCGTGACCATGCGCGGTCAAGCGCCAATTCATACGGCAGAAGCCGCCGGTCGAACTGCCATGAACGCTCGAACTCGTAGAACGAGGCGTCGGGGCCGCGCTCGAAACGCCCGCCCCACATCTTCTGCCCCTCGCCGGCGGTCATCTTGCGGCGGCCTTTTCGAGCGGCACGGTGATGGGCAGCGCGAAAAGATTGATGAAGCCTTCGGCGTCTTTGGGGTTGTAGCCGGTCATGCTGAAGCTTGCGAGATTAGTGCGGTAGAGAGAATACGGCGAGCAGCGCGACGCCGCGTTGACGTTGCCTTTGAAAAGCGAAAGTGAGACGGTGCCCGTCACGCGGCTCTGCGATTTGGTGAAGAACGCGTCGAGCGCCTCGCGCAGCGGCGTGAACCACATCCCGTAATACACCATCTCCGCGTATCGCAGTGAGAGCAGTTGCTGGTAATGCGCGGTTTCGCGATCGAGACACAGCGACTCCAGCTCGCGATGCGCGGTGATCAGCAGCGTGCCGCCGGGCGTTTCGTACGCGCCACGCGACTTAATGCCCACCAGCCGGTTTTCCACGATGTCCATCCGGCCCACGCCGTTGGCGGCGGCGATTTCGTTGAGCCGGTCGAGCAGCGCGAGCGGCGAAAGCTTCTTGCCGTCCACCGAAACCGGGGTGCCGGACTCGAACCCGATTTCCACGACCGTGGGCTTATCCGGTGCGTTGGCAGGCGACACAATCCACTGCCACATCGATTCTTCGGGCGCGTTTACCGGGTCCTCCAGCCCGCCGCCTTCATGGCTCAAATGCCACACGTTGCGATCGCGGCTGTAAATATTTTTCGTGGTCTGTTCGACGGGGATGTTGCGCGATCTGGCGTACTCGATCGCATCTTCCCGCGAATTGATCTTCCACTCGCGCCACGGCGCGATAATTTGCAGCTCCGGAGCGAGGGCTTTGGCCGCCAGCTCGAATCGCACTTGATCGTTGCCTTTCCCGGTGCAGCCGTGGGCCAGCGCGTCGGCGCCTGTCTTCCTCGCGATCTCCACCTGCCGTTTCGCCAGCAGCGGCCTCGCGAACGATGTGCCCAGCAAATACTTATGTTCGTACACGGCGCCGGCCCGCAGCGTGGGCCAGATATAGCCGGTGATAAATTCCTCGCGGAGGTCTTCCACGTACGCGGCGCTCGCTCCGGTAGACAGGGCCTTCTTGCGGGCCGCTTCGAGATCCTCGCGCTGGCCCAGATCGCCGATCATGGCGATCACCTCGCAGCCGCCGTAGTTCTCCTTCAGCCACGGAATAATGATGGAGGTATCGAGCCCCCCGGAATACGCGAGCACAACTTTCTTCGGCAACGGATTCTCCTTTTTAGCTGTTCAGCAAAGTGTGCAGGATCGCCTTCTGCACATGCAGACGATTTTCCGCTTGATCGTAAATGATCGAGCGCGCCGAGTCGATCACTTCCGGCGTCACCTCGAGCCCGCGATGGGCTGGGAGACAGTGCAGGAACACGGCGTCGCGCGCCGCCAGCGAGAAAAGCTCCTCGTTCACCTGATAACCCGCGAAAATCCGCTCCCGCTCCGCGGCTTCGCTCTCCTGCCCCATGCTGGCCCACACGTCCGTATAGACCGCCTGCGCCCCGGCCACCGCATCTTCCGGCGCGCGGAACAGCTCGATCTTCGCGCGCGTTTCGCGGCTCACGCGCTTTGCTTCGGCCATCACATCGTCCGCCGGTTCGTAGCCTGCCGGCGTGGCGACGCGCATGTTCACCCCCGTTCGCGCCGCAAACGTAATCAGCGAATGGCACATGTTGTTGCCGTCTCCTACGTACGCCAGTTTCAGCCCGCGCAGCCCGCCGAAGCGCTCCTCGAGCGTCAGAAAATCGGCCAGCGCCTGGCATGGATGAAAACGATCGGAAAGCGCGTTAATCACCGGCACACTCGCGTTCTGCGCCAGCTCCTCGAGCGTTTCCTGGACGAAGACGCGCGCAATAATGCCTTGCACCCAGCGCTCCAGATTCTTGGCGATGTCGCGCGTGGGCTCGCGCTCGTTCAGCCGCGATGCCGTATGATCGAGAAAAATCGACGAGCCGCCCAGATTGGCGACGCCCACCTCGAACGTCACGCGCGTGCGCAACGACGGCTTCTCAAACAACAGAATCAGCACGCGGCCGGCGAGCGAGCTCCGGAACTGCTCGGGGCGCGCCTTCATTTCCGCCGCGAGACTGAAGAGCGCCCGCACCTGCGACGGATTCCACTCCATGCCCGTGAGCAGATCGCGCTTCAGTTCAACCGATGTGCTAACTGCGTTCATGTGTCACCTCGCCGCAGCCAGTGCGACGGGCTGCGCCGGAGTTTCCGCTCGTTGCGCGGTCGAAACGGGCGTTCGCGCGGATTTCGCCGCGTTGGCGAGCACCCGCTCGAATTTCGTAAAAAACTCGGCCACGTCGCCCCGGCTGATGATAAAGGGCGGCAGCAGTCGCAGGATGTGATCGTGCGTGCAGTTGATCAAGAGGCCTCGCTTCAGCGCGTCTTTCACCAGCGGCCCGCCGTCGATCGTTAGATCGATGCCGACGATCAGCCCTTCCCCGCGGATCTCACGAATGAAATCGAACTTCGTTGCCAGCCTTTCGAGTCCCGCGCGGATTTGCGCGCCGCGGTCGCGCACGTTCGCCAGCAAATCCTTTTCGTCGACGATCGACAGAAATTCGAGCGCCGCCGCGCACACCAGCGGCCCGCCGCCGAAAGTTGAACCGTGCATGCCCGGGCTGAGCACCGAGGCGAACTCGTTTGTCGCTAAAAACGCGCCCAGCGGCAATCCGCTTCCGAGCGGCTTCGCAACCGTCACGATATCCGGAAGCGATCGGAATCGCTGATACGCAAAGCGCCGCCCCGTCCGGCCCATTCCCGCCTGAATCTCGTCCGCGATCAGGGCCGCTCCGTGCTGGGTCGCCAGTTCGCGCGCGCGACGCCAAAACTGCTCGCTGACAAGATGAATGCCGCCTTCCCCCTGAATCGGTTCGATCACGATGGCGCAAACCGTTTCGTCGAATTTCGAGTCCAGGTCGGCCACATCGTTGAAGCGCACGAACTCGGCGCCGGGAACGAGCGGCTCAAACGGCTGCCGGTATTTTTCCGGATAGGTGATCGAAAGCGCGCCGAACGTGCGCCCGTGAAACGAATTCTCGAGCGCCAGAAATCGCGTCTTCGGAGCGCGGCCCGTCGCGGCATGCGCGTGCGCATATGCCCGCGCGAGTTTTAGAGCCCCTTCCACCGCTTCCGACCCGCTATTCGCAAAAAATGCGCGGTCGAGCCCCGACCATTCCGCGAGCTTTCGCGCCAGCGGCGCCTGATAAGGATTGTGAAAAAGATTGGAGACGTGCATGGTGCGCCCGGCTTCGCGCCGGATTACCCGCACGACCCGCGGATTCGCGTATCCAAGCGCATTCACCGCGATTCCCGCCAGAAAGTCGAGGTATTCGCGCCCCGCGGAATCGTAAAGTCTGCAGCCGCGCCCGTGCGTAAACACCACTGGCGGCCGCCGGTAGGTCTGCATCATGTAACGCGCTTCATCCCCGCAAATCTTCGCGGGCGAAAGCCGCTGCGCGCCCGATGTTTTCTGTCTCGCCTTTTTCTTCGACTGAGCCATAGCTGTTACGCCGCTCCCTGCGTCGCTCCGTTGGCCGCTTTCGCGGCCGCTCGCACCACCGGCAGCACGCGCGTGCCGGGGCAGCGCCCCGTTCCTGCGGCAGCAACCAGCGCGCGCGGCTTGGTCCCACCCACGATGCGCACTTCCGAAACTCCGCCGGCAAGCGCCCGCTTGGCCGCCTCGAGCTTCAGGATCATGCCTCCGGAGACCTTGTTATGGCGGATCAGATCCTCGATATCGGTGCCGCGCAACGCGCTCAGCACTTTATCGCCGTCGAGCACTCCGGCAACGTCGGTCATGAATATCAGCCGGTCCGCGTGAATAAACTCCGCCGCCGCCGCGGCCATGTGGTCGGCATTGATGTTGTAGAGCTCGCCATCCGCCCCGAGTCCCATGCAGCACGCCACGGGCACAATCGCTTCGCGCCACAACGAACGCAAAAAGTCCACATTTACTTCCGTCAAGTAGCCGACGTACCCCAATCCGCCTTCGCGATCCTCGATTTGCATTGGCTCGGCAAGAAAGCACGCCGCGTCCGATGCGCTGATCCCCACCGCCGGCTGTCCCGCCAGGGAAATCGCGCCCGCCAGCTTCTTGTTCAGCAGCCCGGCGAACACCATCACCGCCACGTCGCGCGTTTCGCGGTCCGTCACCCTCAGCCCGCCCACAAAACGGCTGGCGATTCCCATGCGCGCCAGCGTCGCGGTGAAGATCTTCCCGCCGCCGTGAACCACCAGCAGCTCATTTCCGCCCCGCGCCAGTTCGGCGATCTGCCGCGCCAGCAGCTGCACGTCCTCGTCGCGCTCCAGCAATGCGCCCGCTAGCTTGATCACCACCCTCATAGCAGCCCCGCCGTTTCGGGATACCCGCGCATCCCATTGAGATTTTGCACCGCCTGGCCCGCGGCGCCTTTGCCCAGATTGTCGAGGCAGGA
>JAGWRH010000255.1 GCA_028876695.1 Acidobacteriota bacterium
CTCCGGCGGCCCCGCCTACATTTCGCAACTCGCGGACGGCGTCCCGCAGGCCATGAATGTAGAGCATTACACGCAAATCATCCGCGAGAAGTCGGTCTTGCGCGGATTGATCCATGCCGCGCAGGCCATCCAGGAGCGCGCGTTTGAAGGCCGCGAAAACGTCGATGAAATTCTCGACCAAGCCGAATCGTGGGTCTTCAAGCTTGCCGAGCAGCGTATTCGCTCCGGATTTGTGGGAATCAAGCAGTTGGTTTCGGACAATTTCTCCCGCATCGAGCGGATTTTTTCCGAGGGGCGGCGTGTCACCGGCCTGCCCAGCGGATATACGCAGCTCGATAATCAAACCTCGGGTCTCCAGCCTTCGGAGCTGATCATTCTGGCCGCTCGTCCCTCGATGGGCAAGACGGCGCTGGCCCTGAACATCGCGGAAAACGTCGCGTTGCGCCAGCAGCAGCCTGTGGCCGTCTTCAGCCTGGAAATGTCCAAGGAGTCCTTGCTGCAGCGTCTGATCGGTTCGCAGGCGCGAATCGATTCGCACCGCTTCCGTACCGGCCAGCTCGGGAAAGAAGATTGGCAGCGGATCGTGAGCGGCTTGGCGGTGCTCGGCGACGCGCCGCTCTGGATCGACGATTCCGCTGCCAGCACCGTGCTGGAAATGAGTGCCAAGGCTCGTCGCCTGAAAAAAGACAAAGGACTGTCGATGGTCGTCGTCGATTACTTGCAGCTGATCACCGCGCACGGAAGATTCGGCAATCGAACGGAAGAAGTCTCGTACATTTCGCGCGCTCTGAAAGGCATGGCCAAGGAGCTGCAGGTCCCCGTCGTCGTTCTCAGCCAGTTGACGCGCGCGCCGGCTCGCGAGGAGCGCGAGCCGCAACTGGCCGATCTGCGCGAATCGGGCGCCATCGAGCAGGACGCGGACGTCGTGCTCTTCATCCACCGGCCGCATTTTTACAAGCCCGATGCGCCCGAGGAAGACCGCGCCAAGACCGATCTGATCATCGCCAAGCAACGCAATGGCCCAACGGGCAAATTGAACTTTGTCTTTCTGAGCCGCTATACGCGATTCGAAGAAGCGGCCCCGGACACGTCGGACTCCTCACCGGACGAGTAATTCCCAGCATCCGATCCGGCGCCGGCGTGGAAGCCGTGCCGCATCTGTGTCCGCTAGAGCGCGATGCCGCGAGCCGCATCCACCGGCGGCCGTCGCGATACCGGAGTTAAATCGTTGAATTTCTGCGCGATCCCGCGGCCCCGCAGGATGGTCCGCCGTGTGCTCCCTCACCGCGCGGCTGTTTACCCAAACGCCGCGCTGTGGATTTGAGCGGTGTGATTTCCGTCGCACGCATGCGGCGACTCTGGCATCCTAAAAGCAATGGCGAAGACAATTCATCGCGGGGGAAGGCCGGTCTGGGCGGAGATTTCGCTGAAGGCCATCGCCAATAATCTGCGCGTTACGCGCCGTCACATTGGGCCGAAGCCGCAAATTTTGGCCGTCGTGAAATCGAACGGTTACGGACTGGGCGCCGTCCCGGTTGCCAAGGCTTTGCAGAAAGCGGGCGCGGATCGCTTTGGCGTGACGTGCGCCAACGAAGGAATTGAGCTGCGCGAATCCGGCATTCGCAAGCCGGTTCTCGTGCTCACTGGATTTTGGCCGGGAGAAGAGAAGCGCTTCATCGACAACCGCCTGACGCCCAGCGTTACGCGGCTCGATGACGTGAAACACCTGGAGCGTGCGGCAAAATCCGCTCGCGTGAAAGCACCGCTCAAATTCCACCTCAAGATCAATACGGGCATGAACCGGCTCGGGATTTTGCCGTCCGAACTCGGCGCGTTCGCCGCGGCCTTCGCCGATTGCCGCCATCTCCAACTCGAAGGCACATTCACGCATTTCGCGTCCGCCGAGGATTTCAGCGCCCGCCAGACCGACGACCAGGAGGAAGTATTTCGAAGCTCCCTGGCGCGGATGCGCGAGCTCGGCATATCGCCGGGCATCGTCCATTTGGCCAATAGTGGCGCGATCTGCGCGCGCCCCAGCACTTGGGCCGATATGGTGCGACCGGGCGCGATACTCTACGGCTACTATCAATCCTTCGATCCGCCGCAGAAGGGGCAGGAGGTCCGGCGCATGCTGCCGGTTGAGCCCAGTCTATCGCTGCGCGCCAGGATCATCTCTCTCCGCGACCTCCCAACTGGGCAACCGGTCGGGTATTCCGCGCGATTCGTCACCGAGCGCCCGTCGCGCATTGCCGTGATCAACGCCGGTTACGCCGACGGTATTCTGCGCCAGCGCACCAATCATGGCTGCGTGCTCGTTCGCGGCCGTCGAGTTCCGCTGGTCGGCACGATCTCGATGGACCTTACCACCCTCGATGTGACGAATGTCCCCGACGTCGCTCTCGGCGATGTGGTCACCATTTACGGGAAAGATGGCGACGACCAAATTCGCGTTTCCGATGTTGCCCATGAGATTGGCACCGTCACCTCGGACCTGCTGTGCGCCTTGGGCCGCCGCGTCGCGCGCTATTACCTCTAAATCGCCGGGTACCTCCTCGGTTAGGCCGCTGATCGGGTCTTTACCTTAACGAATGTTAAGGTGTTGACTGGTACTCGGACGAGGGTGCTATACTTCAGCGATTCGGCAGTTTCGTGGCATTTTGCAAGCTGACCACCTAATTCCGAGCTTCGGCATCTGTTGCCGACAAGGGGACCACGGGGAATCATACCCATCCATACATGCGGTTCATAAGGCGGTAGTCATGCCAAGATTGTCCAGTGCGCCCGGCCAGATCCCGGGCAATCCTGCCCGCGAAACACCCCTCGGTAAACCAGTCGTGATCTCTCGCGCGATGCGCGATAGCGTCGGCACGTTCTGGGACATGCTCGTGGTGCGCCTGATTTTTATCATCGTGTGTACCGGGGCGGGGTATCACTTTCGCCCGTTCAGCCTTCCGCGTCTGCACGCGGCCCTCGCCGGCTTGCTGTTCGCCGTTGCCATCATTCTCTTCGAGCTCCGCTTGCGGAAGGCGAGCCTGCGTAGGCTGATCGGGGCGGCCACCGGCTCGATCCTCGGTATTCTCGGCGCGTACCTCACCTCGCTGATCTTCATGCACACCACCATGCCGGAGGCGACGCGCTCCTTCTTCAGCCTGTCGATTTTCCTGGTGATGGCCTACATCGGCCTGGTGCTCGGCGCCAATAAGGGCGACATGCTGAACCTCCAGGCTCTCGGAGGCCTTTTCGGCACCGAACGCGGCGCGCGCCATTCCACGAAATTGCTGGATACCAGCGTCATTATCGACGGCCGTGTCGCGGACATCGCCGAAACTCTTTTTCTGGACGGTACCGTTGTGATCCCGCAATTCGTCCTGCGCGAACTGCAATTGGTTGCCGATTCCGCCGACCCGCTGAAGCGCCAGCGTGGCCGCCGCGGCCTCGAAGTCTTGCAGCGCATCCAGAAAATGACTCAGCTCGACGTGCAGATTGCCGAAGACGACTTCCCGCAAATCGCGGAAGTCGATATGAAGTTGATCGAGCTAGCCAAGCGGTACGACGCGAAAATCGTCACCAACGATTTCAACCTCAATAAAGTTGCCACGCTGCAGGGCATTGAAGTGATGAACGTCAACCAGCTCGCCAACGCCCTCAAGCCCGTGGTGCTGCCCGGCGAGGCCATGCGCGTGTTCATCCTGCGCGAAGGCAAGGAATACAACCAGGGCGTGGCATATCTCGACGACGGCACGATGGTCGTGGTTGATGGCGCCCGTCGCATGATCAATAAAACGATCGACATCGCCGTCACATCGGTGCATCAGACCACTGCCGGGAAAATGATTTTTGGGCGCTTCGACGAGCGCGCCGAGCAGTCGCGGCCCGGCTCCGCCGTCGTCGCGCAAAACGAGCCGCCTGCTCCCCGCGGCGCCGAAAATGGCCCCGGCGGCGAGCGGCCGCGCCCGCTGTATCCCGAATCCGGCCGGTCCTGACGCGCTGCTTCCGCGCCAGGGGTCCCCGGCGCGGTCTTCCGCGTTGGGGTGAGAATCATTCGCTCTGCGATTCCGCGGATGCGCTAGACTATCAACCCACCAATGAGCCGCATCGCTGCTATCGTTCCCGCCGCCGGACTCGGCACGCGCATGGGCGCGGACACGCCGAAGCAGTTTCTCGAACTCGGCGGCGTGCCGCTGATCGTTTTCACGCTGCGCCGCCTGGCGGCCTGCCCCGCCATCACCGATTTCTTCATCGCCACGCGCGCGGACGATGTCGTGGCGCTCGAAGCCATGGTGGCGAAAGCGGCTCTGGGTCGGCCGGCGCGGGTGGTCCACGGAGGCGACACGCGCCAGCAGTCTGTCGCCAACGCACTGGCGCAGGTCGATGCATCCACGGAAATCGTGCTGGTGCACGATGCCGTGCGGCCGTTCGTCACGCTCGCGCAGATCGAACGCGTGATCGCCGAAGCGCGCGCGCGCGGCGCGGCGATCCTCGGCATACCCGCGATCGACACGGTTAAGGAAGTCAAGCGGGCAAGCCTGCCCGAAGACGTCGCGCTGATCTCCGCGACCATCCCCCGCGAACGCATCGTGCTCGCGCAAACGCCGCAGGTGTTTTCCTACGCGCTGCTCCGCGACGCGTTCAAGAAAGCCCAGCAGGACGGCATCACCGCTTCGGACGAAGCTGCCATCGTCGAGCGCTTCGGCCACGACGTTTTCGTCGTGCTCGGCTCCGAGCGCAATCTCAAAATAACGCGTCCCGCGGACATGGAACTTGCAGCCTTTTATCTTGACCGGGAAACCGGCGGAGCCGAAAGGTGACCTTTGCGCCTGGCCAACGGCAGCCGGTTCCCGGCGGATCGATTGCAAGAGTGCAATCGGAACTCTTCTGGGTCGTCATGATCGCGCTGGCAATCGTGCTGTGGCATATGCAGTCTTCCAGGAGGGCGCCGGCCGCGCCCCAGATGAGCTTTTACTCGTCGCCGTTTGGATCTTCATGATGAAGCGGCGAGCTCAGAAACCGCAAACTCCACCCCCGGCGGGTGTGGCAAACGGGCCAATCGGATGAACTACTCCGGCATCGGTTACGATCTGCACCGCCTCCAGCCCGGTCGCAAGCTGATGATCGGCGGCGTGGAAATCCCTTTCGACAAGGGCTCGCTCGGCCATTCCGATGGCGATGTGCTTTGCCATGCGCTATGCGATGCGCTGCTCGGCGCCGCATCGCTCGGCGACATCGGCTCACACTTTCCCGATACCGATCCGAAATGGAAAGGGGCGTCGAGCCTGCTGTTCCTTCAGCACGCGCGGAAGTTGCTGTCGGATCGCAAAATGCGCGTCATCCACGTGGATGCTGTGGTGATTTGCGAGCGGCCCAAGCTCGGGCCGCATTTTCCTGCGATGCGCGCCGCCCTCGCCAATGCGCTCGAGCTCGCGTCCGACCACATCAGCTTGAAAGCCAAGACCAACGAAGGCTGCGGCGAAATCGGCCGCGGCGAAGCCATCGCCTGCCACGCCATCGCGACCGTTGGAATCCACTAGCTCCGCCGCCTCTCCATGAACTGGCTCACTGGATTTCACGCCGTTGAAGAAGCGCTGAACGCATCCCGCCCGCTCGATCGCATTGTCGTTGCGCGTGGCCGGCATGGTGAACGCGTCGAAGCCGTCGTTCGGCTGGCGCGGTCGCGCGGCGTCCCGGTGCGTTTCGAGGATCGCCAGCAACTCGACCGCCTCGCGGCCACCCGCGAACATCAAGGAATCGTCGCGCTCGCCGCGGCCAAACCGGTTGCCGGACTCGAGGATTTGCTGCGCGCGAAAACAGAGCGTGGCCTGCTCGTCCTGCTCGACGGCATCGAGGATCCGCACAATCTAGGCGCCATCGTGCGCACCGCGCTTGCCGCCGGCGCGCAGGGCGTCGTTATTCCCGAGCGACGCGCTGCGGGCCTCAGCGACACCGTCGCGCGAGCCTCTGCCGGAGCGCTTGCGCACTTGCCGATCGCCCGCGTCAACAATCTGGTGCGAGCAATGGAGGAGATGAAAGAAGCCGGTTATTGGCTCGTTGGACTCGATGAACGCGCCGGCAAAAAGCACACCGATGTGGACTTGACCGGCGCGGTCGGCATCGTGCTCGGTCGCGAAGGCGAGGGACTGCACGAATTGACGCGCAAGCGCTGTGACTACCTCGTCTCGATTCCGACCGTCGGTCCGGTGCGCTCCCTCAACGTGTCCGTCGCCGCGGGAGTAATCTTGTTCGAAGTGATGCGCCAGCGCCGCGCCCACGGACTGGCGTAGCGCAGCGCTCGCACTACCGTGATGATCGGGCTGATCAGGCAACTCGCCAGTCGGGCCGACAAGGAAGTTTGTCATCCCGAACCCGGTCCCGGCGATCTCACCCGGGAACGGGGGTGAGGGATCTGCTTTCGAATCGTTTTGCGCGGGCGTCAGAATGAAATGGCTTCGCGATTCCAGCCTCGGTCGCCGACGAATCGTTACCCCAGTTGCCCCATATAGACGTGGCAGTTGGTCGGCAGGCGCAGTTTGCCGTTGCGCTCGAATTTCTCGAAATATTTTTTCAGCGCATCCTGCATCGCCGGAAACCCCGGATGGTTCGGCTGCGGCGTGACGGACAACGAAATCGTGTGGCCTTCCAGGCCTTCGTAGGTCAGTTCTTCAAATCCCGGAAATTCCGCTTGGTACAACGTGCCGCCTTTGAAAAACGGCCGCACCGCTTCCTTCACGTTGTAGCGATCGCGCAGCCGCGAGTAATCGATGCCATGCTCGCGCAGGATTTGCTGATACTCGTCTTGCACGGGTTCCTTGCCTCTTCGCGGCCCGAGCCCCGCCAGCACGATCCAGCCGTCCGGCCGCAGAATGCGTTTGAATTCCGGGCGGCACTTCTCGTGATCGAACCAATGGAACGCGCGCCCGACGGCGATGAGGTCGATCGAATGGTTCGGCAGATGCGTATCCTCGGCCGTTCCGTCGATGCAAGTCAGCGACGAGAATTGCCCGGTCAGGTCCTCGCACGCCGCGCGCATATCCGCGTTCGGCTCGATCGCGTAAACCACGTTTCCATTTTCCAGGAACAGTTCGGCGAGCATGCCGGTCCCCGCTCCAATATCGGCGACGATTGATTCCGGCGTCAGCCCGCATTTCTCTCGAAGCAGCGGGATAATCTCGCGCGGGTAGCGCGAACGATACCGGCGGTACACCTCGGCGCGCCCAGAAAAGCGGCCCGTGGGATTTACGGGAAATTCTTCGTGGCTCATGCTCTGAAGGGCTATGCCGGCCGGCGCGCGGCGAGATGGCGGCCGCGAGCGATCGGCCCCGTTTACTTGTCGTATTTCAGAAGCGAAAATACATCCATGCCGGGCAGTCGCGACCGCCCATGCAGGAAATTCAATTCTACCGCGAATGCCGCCCCTACCACTTCGCCGCCCAGCTTGCGAACCAGCGCAGTTGTCGCCGCGGCGGTGCCGCCGGTGGCCAGCAGGTCGTCGCAAACCAACACGTGCTGCCCGGGCGTGATCGCGTCCTGATGGATTTCCAGCGTGTCGGTGCCGTATTCCAGTTGGTATGTCTCGGACGCCGTTTTCCACGGCAGTTTCTTGGGCTTCCGCACCGGAACGAAGCCCGCTCGCAAACGGTACGCCAGCGCCGGCGCGAAAATGAACCCTCGCGCTTCGATGCCCACCACGATGTCCACCTTCTTGCCTTCGTAATGTGCGCACAGCTTGTCGACAAGGGTATGAAATCCTTCGCGGTCTTTCAGCAGCGTCGTGACGTCGTAAAACAGGATCCCCGGCTTCGGGTAATCCGGAACTTCTCGAATCAGGCTCTTGAGATTGTCCATTGTTCCTCGTGAACTA